>NZ_BJCE01000209.1:0-9691 GCF_005402885.1 Sphaerospermopsis reniformis | reverse complement strand
TTCAGAAAAGATTGAAATAGTGCGAAGGCAATATAGTGGAAATGAGCATGGCATCGTCAAAGGAATTGGAATAGTCAATTGTATATATGTTAATCCTAAAACTCTCAAATTTTGGGTAATAGATTATCGTATTTTTAACCCTGACAATGATGGTTTAAGTAAAGTTGACCATGTGAAAAATATGTTGCAAGGGCTTGTATATCAAAAGGTTATGCCATTTGATACAGTTTTAATGGATACTTGGTATGCAGTTAACAATTTAATGCTTTATATTGATAGTCTAGATAAAGTTTATTATTGTCCTTTAAAGATTAATCGTTTGGTTGATGATAGTTTTGGCAAAGAAAAATATAAAAATATTGAATCATTGTCATGGAGTGAAGATGAGTTAGAATGTGGTAAAATTATCAAGATAAAAGCATTCCCCTCTGAGAAAAAAGTGAAGCTATTCCGGGTTACTATCTCTACCGATAGAACGGACTATATCGCAACTAATGATATATCTCAAAGTTCTATGGATGTTACACAACAGGTGTGTAAAATCCGTTGGAAAATAGAAGAGTTTCACAGGGAGATAAAACAATTAACTGGCATTGAATCATGTCAGTGTCGCAAAGGTCGTCTTCAAAGAAATCATATAGCTTGTGCTATGTTGGTTTGGCTAAGACTAAAAAACTTAGCTTACAACACAGGTCAAACTATTTATCAAATTAAGCATAATTTGCTTTCTAATTATTTAATAGGACAACTAAAACGTCCAGATATTGCTATGTCAATGGTTTAGTCTTTAGGCGCTCGGTGCAGCGTAGCCGCACCATCGCTTGTGCCAGTTGCGTAAGTCCTAAGTACATTAAATATAGATTGTCAGATTAGCAAGAAAACATTATCATTCCTAAATTCTTACAATAAATCTCGTTTTTTCAATTTAGCTAACGCATCCTCAGCCGCAGCTTTTTCTGCTTCTTTTTTACTCTTGCCTCTTCCTTCTCCCAACTCTTTACCATCTACAAATACTTTGGAAATAAATTCCGGTGCATGATCTGGACCTCCGGCTTTTTCTGTGACATATTTAGGAGGTTCTTGGATACCTTGAGCTTGGGTTAACTCTTGCAATCTATTTTTTGAATCTACATTTGATCTCGGTTCTACCACATCTTCCGATACAGAATCAAATAATGGTTTAAGAATGACTTTGAGTGGTTCTACATTACAATCATTATCTAAATAATATGCACCAATAACAGCTTCAAAGGTGCTACTTAAAAGGTTAGGATTTTGAAGACCTCCATCTCTAATTGTACCTTTTCCTAATCGCATTCTAAAATCTAAACCAACTTCTAAAGCAAATTTTGCTAGTTGTTTTTCTTCAACTAATGCAGAACGGCGACGGGTTAATTCATCTTCTCCTTTTTCGGGATAACGATTATATAAATATTGTCCACTGAGGAAGTTTAAAATTGCATCTCCGAGAAATTCTAAGCGTTCGTTGTGTTCTCCTTCTCCTGGGTTCTCGTTGACATAGGAACGATGGGTTAATGCTTGACGCAGGAGTTTTTCGTTATGAAATGTGAGAAGTTTGTGCATTTTATCTTTTATCTTTTATGTGAATTGAATGCAAGGGCGGGCTGTCTGGCCCACCCCACAAGATTACACCCTGAAAACTTCAGGTATTATTGAGAAACAGGTAATTTTACACCTGGTGGAAATAGACTATTTCCACGAGAACGGTTACAAGTTAAACAAGCTAGTCGTAAGTTCTCTAAAGAATTAGAACCACCACGACTTTTTGGGAGAAGATGTTCAATAGTTAGTTTATCTATTGACATTGACTTACGACACCACCAACAACAAGAACCATATACATCAGACAGTTTTTGCTTCTTGCTGTGTTTTTGTTTGGTATTCATGTGAATTATTTTCCGTTGATTTTTTTATCAACAGCATCAGAAACCCACACATCTATAGCAGTGAAACTACATCAAGAAGAAAATAATGAGCTTCTCCTCAAGTAGCTTCTCTATGTTAACCAATTTCAGTGTAAACCAGTTTCAGTCTCAGCAACAGGATTCAAAGAATACATAAACTTTTACATTTGATGTACTCCATCCTGACAAATCCTGCTTTATTCCTTGGACTGAACATTTAACCTAATACCTTACTTTCTTCGTACTCATAGCCTAATTAACGATAAAATCAAGACATTAGACTAAATGTTTAAACGAAGGAATAAAGCAAGACTTGTCAGAAAGGAATCCTGCTGCTGAGACAACCACCGACACCTGCGGTATATAGTTCTGCTTGATATGGCAGTTATATTTAGCTGTCTTGTTTATACACTTGCATAGTAAATCTGGAATGTCAATACTTAGTTTTTAAGAGTCAGAAAAAGTAATATTTTTCAATAAAAGACAATACTTTGCCAAATAACTTTACGTGAATTTTCTTAATTCTTTTTTCCAAATTAACAGTATCACAATCACACTAGTAGTAGTAGTATCATAAATGAAAAAGTAATTTATGGATACATACCATCACCATGACTACTACATTTTCCTGCTTGCTGACAGCGAAAGCAAATGTATCGCCAATAGAAGGTACAGTGTCTAATACAACCATAGATGCTCAAGGACCAGGAAGTAACGCATCCGTACAAATTACTGGTGCAGACAATTCTTTTGTCTCCTTTGGTACTCAAATTGGTCAATTTGGTACGAATGATTTTACCGTAACTTTTTGGGTGCAAACAACCGAGTCCTATCGGTACTTTGACTTAGCGGGAAACCGTACAGCAGGTTCTCACGGTAACTTTTTCTGCATTCGGATGACCGGCAAACATGAATCCCGACCAGCAGGTATAATTTCCGCCGAAGTAGATCAAGATCAGAATGGTACTAACTATATAGGTGTAGAAAGTAAAACTGCTGGGTTCAATGATGGCAAATGGCATCATATAGCAGTAGTACGCAAAGGTGCATCCTTAACACTTTATGTTGACGGCGTAGTTTCAGGAAATACCACTGGTAAAGGAGTAGCCAATATTGCCAACGGTCATCCCTTTAAACTGGGGCGTTCTCTTGTTGGAGTTCATGACAAGTTCGCTGCTAACGCTAGATATAGCGGACTTCGTGTTTACGACACCGCCTTAAATGACAGTGATATCTCTAGCTTATTTTCTGGTATAACATCACCACCCAAGACTCAAACAGAAGTTAAGACAAAACAAATCATAGGTCAAATTGTCGTTAATGCAGACGAATCGACTTTAAGTGATCAAGGAATCAAAACTACACCTGATGCAGCTACATTTGCTCTGAATATTGCCAAATATTTTGTAGGAGAAAACAAAGGTAAGTTTCATGTACTTTCCAATAATTTTGGGTTGACAGGAGCATCTCTAGAACAAACAATGACCAAAGCAGGTCATACTTGGACTAAGGGAATGAATATTCCTATTAACCTAGAAACCCTGCAAAAATATGACGGGATTTTTATTGGTGGTGATCTTGTAGAGAACCAAGTTTTAATTGAATATGTGAAAAATGGAGGTAAGGTTTACCTTTGTGCTGGTACTGGTAAAGGAGGAGCGCAAGTAGAAGCAAATAATTGGAATACTTTCTTAGCTGCTTTTGGTTTGAAAATCCAGGGAATCTACAACGCAATTACTGGTAATATAGCAGTTAATAATCCCAATCATCCTCTATTTGCAGAAGTCAAAACCCTTTATCAAAACAATGGTAATTTCATTACTGATTTACAAACTGATTCACAACTAAATCAAATCATTCTTGCTCATAGTAGTGGAAAAGGGTTAATAGGTACTGCTGAATTTGTTAAACCTTCTGCACCAAAATCTCCTGCCTGACTAACCACCTAATTATCCTCAATTTTTTTCTCAACTTTTTCAACCAACCCGAACTAAGTCACGGGTATATTTTATTCATGTTACTCTCTCGCTGCTGTCTATTAGATATCTCCGGTAATTCAATATCCGTAATTTGAAACCCTTGTAGGGACAATTCATGAATTGTCTCTACATTCATTTTCACTAGATGTTTATATAGGGGTTGCTGATAGCGTAGCGTAAGCCATAAAAGTCTTTCCGTGAAGATTAAGGAGTATGGCTAACGCCACGCTTACTTCGACACCGCTCAGGACAGGCTCAGGACAGGCTCAGTACAAGTCGCTATCAAGGAGTCAGGAGTTAAAGGATATCAAGGAGTTTTTTGGATTTTGAAACGAGGTAAAAAACCAACAAAGTGTAAGGTTTTCCAGTTCATAAGTCATAAAAGCTTGTACCTGCCTGCTCTCAGGCGCGGCTTTTTCCATTTCAAATTGCCTAAAATTCTTTACATGTAATACTTTCATGTTTATTTAGCATCTCCTATATATCTATTCACAGCTTATACCAATAGAGCTTTTTTACATCCTTTCCGACTTTTCAAACATCCTTTAAATAATCAATTCATGTTAGCTAAATACAGCAGATTGCATATCAATGAGGTACAAGTCCTGCCTGCCCTTGTGTACCTTATCTAAATCAAATGTGTGCTGTAAATAATTTTTAATGTTTAATTTTCCATACAATACAATTATTTTAATTCATTAAAATTTAATATTTTTTTCATCAGAAATTTGAGTTAGATGTCATAGCTAATAATACGTAAACTTATATTAATTAAATATCAAAAATTTGACATGATGTATTTTTTTTGATATCGTGTTTTACGAAGATAAAAAGCCAAAAATGAGCTTGAAAATTCAGCCACAATTATCCCAAAACCAGACAAATTGCCAAAAGGTATAGAAAAATATGCAATCAGTATTAATGTTTGATGGTAAGGATGATTATGTAGAAATTCCTTATAACCAGTCACTTAATCCCAACTTATTTACTGTTTCCAGTTGGGTAAAAGTTACCGGTGGGCAAGGCCGCTTTCGTTCTGTAATTACCAGCCGTGTTACCAAAGATTCCGCAGGTTACATTATCTATGCAGGAGATAATAATAAATGGCAAGCTTGGGTCGGTAACGGAAGTGATTGGGAAATTGTTAATAATAAAGATATTCCTGTAGTTATCAATGTCTGGACTCATATAGCAAGTACCTTTGATGGCAAGCAATTGAAACTTTATGTCGATGGCAAAGAAGTTGGTAGTAAAAATGTAGTTTATGCACCGAATACGCGATGCCCTCTGCGAATCGGTGCTGGTGCCACCGAAGCAAATCCAAGATATTTCTATTCTGGTCAAATTACGGAAGTTAGTGTCTGGAATAAAGCTCTGACAGCGGCTGAAATTCAGGCAAAGATGAATCAGTATCTGACTGAGAAGGAAGATGGTTTAGTTGCTTATTTGCCCTTGAATGAAGGTTCGGGCAATCTTGTTAAAGAAAAGACAGGTAACGGCATTAACGGCACAATTAATGGTGCTGTTTGGCAACAAGAAGAAATCCCTCTAGTTAAACCAGAAACTACACCAGTTTTGAAATCTTTAGGTAGAATTGTCGTTAATGCAGACGAATCGACTTTAAGTGATCAAGGAATCAAAACTACACCTGATGCAGCTACATTTGCTCTGAATATTGCCAAATATTTTGTAGGAGAAAACAAAGGTAAGTTTCATGTACTTTCCAATAATTTTGGGTTGACAGGAGCATCTCTAGAACAAACAATGACCAAAGCAGGTCATACTTGGACTAAGGGAATGAATATTCCTATTAACCTAGAAACCCTGCAAAAATATGACGGGATTTTTATTGGTGGTGATCTTGTAGAGAACCAAGTTTTAATTGAATATGTGAAAAATGGAGGTAAGGTTTACCTTTGTGCTGGTACTGGTAAAGGAGGAGCGCAAGTAGAAGCAAATAATTGGAATACTTTCTTAGCTGCTTTTGGTTTGAAAATCCAGGGAATCTACAACGCAATTACTGGTAATATAGCAGTTAATAATCCCAATCATCCTCTATTTGCAGAAGTCAAAACCCTTTATCAAAACAATGGTAATTTCATTACTGATTTACAAACTGATTCACAACTAAATCAAATCATTCTTGCTCATAGTAGTGGAAAAGGGTTAATAGGTACTGCTGAATTTGTTAAACCTTCTGCACCAAAATCTCCTGCCTGACTAACCACCTAATTATCCTCAATTTTTTTCTCAACTTTTTCAACCAACCCGAACTAAGTCACGGGTATATTTTATTCATGTTACTCTCTCGCTGCTGTCTATTAGATATCTCCGGTAATTCAATATCCGTAATTTGAAACCCTTGTAGGGACAATTCATGAATTGTCTCTACATTCATTTTCACTAGATGTTTATATAGGGGTTGCTGATAGCGTAGCGTAAGCCATAAAAGTCTTTCCGTGAAGATTAAGGAGTATGGCTAACGCCACGCTTACTTCGACACCGCTCAGGACAGGCTCAGGACAGGCTCAGTACAAGTCGCTATCAAGGAGTCAGGAGTTAAAGGATATCAAGGAGTTTTTTGGATTTTGAAACGAGGTAAAAAACCAACAAAGTGTAAGGTTTTCCAGTTCATAAGTCATAAAAGCTTGTACCTGCCTGCTCTCAGGCGCGGCTTTTTCCATTTCAAATTGCCTAAAATTCTTTACATGTAATACTTTCATGTTTATTTAGCATCTCCTATATATCTATTCACAGCTTATACCAATAGAGCTTTTTTACATCCTTTCCGACTTTTCAAACATCCTTTAAATAATCAATTCATGTTAGCTAAATACAGCAGATTGCATATCAATGAGGTACAAGTCGTGCCTGCCCTTGTGTACCTTATCTAAATCAAATGTGCTGTAAATAATTTTTAATGTTTAATTTTCCATACAATACAATTATTTTAATTCATTAAAATTTAATATTTTTTAATCAAAAATGTGAGTTAGATATTATTGCTAATAATACGTAAACTTATATTAATTAAATATCAAAAATTTGACATGATGTATTTTTTTTGATATCGTGTTTCACGAAGGCTAAAAGACAGAAATGAGATTCAAAATTCCAACAAAATCAACCCAAAACCAGACAAATTGTCAAAAGGTATAGTGTTAAATCATTATACTTCAACAAGGCTGAAGATGTTGCATTAATCATAATCAAAAACTAAAAAACTTTGGATCAAAATTATAAGGATCATCAACATGAGCAACGATTTAACCGGTGGAAATGAACTGAAAAGCCGTGGAGTTTGTGATACAAGAACGAACTTTTATTTAGTAGATACTAACAATCCCATTAATATTAATGGCGATATTAATGGCTGGGAAATTTGGGCAGATACAACAGCTTCTATACAACTGATTATTTACCGAAAAGACGGTAGTTCTTGGTCAGTAGTAGGTAAGAGTGATATGAAAACTCCTGTGGTGGGACTTAACCAGTTTTCCCTATCTACACCCATGACAGTTAAACAAGGTGACTTTGTTGGGATTTATTATCCTGGAGGAGGTTCAGTAAGTTTCAACCTCACAACAGATAAAGAAGCTTCGGACTTGGGAAATTTAACTAGTAAAGTTCTTTTCACTAACACTGGTGCTGGTGCTACAGCCTTTTCTGGCTCAAGTAATCGCGTTTATTCCATCAGGGTAAAAGGTGTTGCACAAGTAATACAACCTACAAGTGATAAAACCATACCAGGTGTGATAGGTATAGGTATGAACAACCAACTATATACCAGAAAGACCTTAACCAGTAATTGGGAACATATTCCTAACAGTGGTTCTGTAATAGGTATTACCGTCATGGCAGACGGTACAATAGTCGGTATAGGCACGAATAATCAACTATATACCAGAAAGACCTTAACCAGTAATTGGGAACATATTGCTAACAGTGGTTCTGTAATAGGTATTACCGTAATGTCAGACGGTACAATAGTTGGTATTGGCACGAATAATCAACTATATACCAGAAAGACCTTAACCAGTAATTGGGAACATATTGCTAACAGTGGTTCTGTAATAAGTATTACCGTCATGGCAGACGGTACAATAGTTGGTATTGGCATGAACAACCAACTATATACCAGAAAGACCTTAACCAGTAATTGGGAACATATTGCTAATAGTGGTTCTGTCTTAGGTATTACCGTAATGTCAGACGGTACAATAGTTGGTATAGGCATGAACAACCAACTATATACCAGAAAGACCTTAACCAGTAATTGGGAACATATTGCTAACAGTGGTTCTGTATTGGGGATTGTATGTTATTCAGGTGTAGCATTAGCACCCAAGAATCAAACAGAAGTTACAACAGAAGTTAAAGCAGACACTACAGCAGTTTTGAAATCTTTAGGTAGAATTGTCGTTAATGCAGACGAATGGACTATAAGTGATGCAAGAATCAAAACTACACCTGATGCAGCTACATTTGCTCTGAATATTGCCAAATATTTTGTAGGAGAAAACAAAGGTAAGTTTCATGTACTTTCCAATAATTTTGGGTTAACAGGAGCATCTCTAGAACAAACAATGACTAAAGCGGGTCATACTTGGACTAAGGGAATGAATATTCCTATTAACCTAGAAACCCTGCAAAAATATGACGGGATTTTTATTGGTGGCGATCTTGTAAATAACCAAGTTTTGATTGAATATGTGAAAAATGGAGGTAAGGTTTACCTTTGTGCTGGGACAGGTCAAGGAGGAGCGCAAGCAGAAGCAAATAATTGGAATACTTTCTTAGCTGCTTTTGGTTTGAAATTCCAGGGAGTGTACAACGGAATTGACGGTAATATAGCAGTTAATAATCCCAATCATCCTCTCTTTGCAGGAGTCAAAACCCTTTATCAAAACAATGGTAATTCCATTACTGATTTACAACCTGATTCACAACTAAATCAAATCGTTCTCACCCATAGTAATGGACAAGGATTAATAGGTACTGCTGAATTTCTTAAACCTCCTGCACATCCGAATATTGCTACAGGAACAAAAATTAAACTCAAATCTTGGAAAGGAGATTACTTACATCGTCCTGACTCAGCACAAGGCGTTACATCTTGGAATACTGGTATCGGTAATGAATGGGTAGTTGAGTTCATAGGTGAGAACAAAATTCAACTCAAATCTTGGAAAGGAGATTACTTACATCGTCCTGACTCAGCACAAGGCGTTACATCTTGGAATACTGGTATCGGTAATGAATGGGTAATTGAGTTCATAAGTGAGAACAAAATTAAACTCAAATCTTGGAAAGGAGATTACTTACATCGTCCTGACTCAGCACAAGGCGTTACATCTTGGAATACTGGTATCGGTAATGAATGGGCAGTAGAAATTATTTCTACAAGTGATAAAACCATACCAGGTGTGATAGGTATAGGCATGAACAACCAACTATATACCAGAAAGACCTTAACCAGTAATTGGGAACATATTGCTAACAGTGGTTCTGTCTTAGGTATTACCGTAATGTCAGACGGTACGATAGTTGGTATAGGCACGAATAATCAACTATATACCAGAAAGACCTTAACCAGTAATTGGGAACATATTGCTAACAGTGGTTCTGTAATAGGTATTACCGTCATGGCAGACGGTACAATAGTTGGTATAGGCACGAATAATCAACTATATACCAGAAAGACCTTAACCAGTAATTGGGAACATATTGCTAACAGTGGTTCTGTAATAGGTATTACCGTCATGGCAGACGGTACAATAGTTGGTA
>NZ_BJCE01000208.1:0-9710 GCF_005402885.1 Sphaerospermopsis reniformis | reverse complement strand
CCGGAAAAAGTGTGCATTTTTTGGGATTTCAAGAGATGGCAAAGAAATTTTCCAATCTCCTCCTGACTCCTGACTCCTGACTCCTGACTCCTATGCCCTCACGGAAAGACTTTCTCAGCAACCCCTATATACAAATGCGAGAGGTAGCGCAAAATTTAATTGATGAATTACGTATATCTACAAATAATTTTCAAGTTTTTGAAGCTGATTATATTAATAAAAATCCGAGAATGTTACCAATTTTTCAGAGGTTGATTAATGTCAGAAGTAAATCTGAATTGAAGAAAAGAGTTGGTAATGTTTCTGATAATTCTATATCAAAGCCAGCAGCTAAGAGATTAGCTGATATTCTCAACAGTAACACAACTAATAAAAATATAGATGATCAGGAAATTTTACAAGGTTTGGAAACAACATTAGAAGGAATTGTGCGTGATTTAGTCGGTAGAGTATTACTAGAAAGTATAGTAGCTACAGCACTTGATGAAGCTAATGTTCCTTACAAACGAGAAAAGGAATACAAGTATTTAGAAGGAGTTATTTATAATTTCCGATCTGATTTTGTTGTACCTGATGAAAATGAACCTAAAGCATTTATAGAAGTAAGAAAGTCATCCTCTAGACACGCTTCTTTATATGCTAAGGATAAAATGTTTTCAGCTATCAACTGGAAAGGAAAAAATAAAGATATTCTGGCTATATTGATTGTAGATGGAGAATGGACGGCTGAAACTTTGCGAATTATGGCTAATGTTTTTGATTATGTTGTTCCTATCAAAGCTGTTTCTTCGGTAGCAAATTCTATTGCTGAGTATTTACAAGGAGATAAATCAAAGTTGAAATGGGTGATTGATTTTTCTATTAAACCAGCAAATGAGGAAGTTATGCTTGAAGATGAATAAAAATTATTTTAGTTCTTTAGTACCTAGTATGCCAAACTATTAATTAAACATCAAAAATGTGTTTAAAAATAAAGGCAAAAAGCCATATCCCATGACAAATACCTAAAATGTTAATAAATAATGCCCGTATTTATTATATCATAAGGGTTTTATGGTTTTTGTGAACGCAATCTAGCATAATATGTAATGAAGACCCATTATTTTTTAAGTAGAGACACAGAATAACCATGTCTCTACCATTTCCTGACAACTAAAAAAAACAATCAAAAAACAATCAAAAAAATAATAACTTACCAAGTTGGATCACTAAAAAGATGTATGGTTAATTCCTCTTTATTTGGAGGAACAGGAGTAATACAAGCACGGATGATTTCACCATCGTCTAACTCGACAGTGCAAGCGTGACAAGTTCCCATTAAACAACCAGTAGGAATTGATACCCCTGCCCTCTCTGCTACATCTAATAAAGGTTCTCTAACTTCAGCTTCGACGGTAACATTATCTGGTAGAAAATGGATCTTCATAGTCATTGGTTGTGGATAATTAATGTCAGAAAAAAGGTAGATATTCAGATTTTTGCTGATAGCTGAATACTGATAGCTGACTGCTTACAAAAAAGGCGTTAAATCTAAATGGGTTTCTACTTCGGTAGCTAAAGAATCTAAAATCTGTTCTCGTTGATCTCGATAATTAGCAACACCTGTGGGTAAAGATTTTAAACCTCTTTGTTGACGCAGACGATTTAACCATGCACGTCTCCAAGGACCATTATCAAAAATTCCATGTAAATAAGTCCCCCAAACAGATTGACAATTATCAACTAAACCTAAATTAACATCGTCAAATAAAGGTTGACAGATGTCTTTATCTGTTGGTTGTTCTATGCGCGATCGCCCTTGATGAATTTCAAACCCATTCACAGGTAAACCCATCTGAGGATAATTAGAAGTCACCTGACGTTGACGGGCTATTTTCTGTCCTGTGATCACAGTTTTCATGGGTAATAAATTTAACCCTGGATATCTGCCGGCTTGCCCTTCTACTCCTTCTGGGTCAGCTACCATTTGGCCTAACATTTGGAAACCGCCACAGATGCCTAAAACCGTTCCCCCAGAAGCAGCATAATTTTGAATTGCTTCTGCCATACCACTTTTTTGCAATAGCATTAAGTCGGCAATTGTTGTCTTTGTCCCTGGAATAATTACTGCATCAGGGTGTCCTAAATCTTGCTTAGGACTAATGTATTTTACTGAAACTGTTGCTTCTGATTCCAATGGATCAAAGTCGGTAAAATTGGCAATTCTGGGTAAGCGGATAACAGCAATATTTAATTCAGCTTGACTTTTATAAGATTTTCTCTCTAACAAGTCCAGTGAGTCTTCTGCTGGAAATACCTGTTCTAGATAAGGTATGACACCAACCACGGGAATACCAGTCCGTTCTTCTAACCATTTAATTCCAGGTTCAAGGATGGAAAGCTGTCCTCGGAATTTGTTAATTACTACCCCTTTCACCAAGGCGCGTTCATCAGGTTCTAATAACTCTAATGTTCCTACTACATGAGCAAAAGCTCCTCCCCGGTCAATATCAACTACTAACAGAGTCGGTGCATTTAAATATTTTGCCACCCTCATGTTAGTTAGATCTCGGTGCTTGAGGTTAATTTCTGCTGGACTTCCCGCACCTTCACAAACGAGTAAATCAAATTCTGTCTCTAGCTGTTTTAGCGATTCCTGAATTGTGCGCCAACCGAGTTCAAAATATTGCTCGTAATAATCCTTAGCACTAACTTTACCTACCGCTTTACCTTTAAGAATGACTTGAGAAGTCATATCCCCTTGGGGTTTGAGTAAAATGGGGTTCATTTCCACTAGAGGCGGCACCCCCGCAGACCAAGCTTGCACAGCTTGAGCGTAGCCTATTTCTCCACCATTGGCGGTGACATAAGCATTTAAAGCCATATTTTGACCTTTAAAGGGTGCTACTCGCCAGCCACGAAGTGAGAGAATGCGGCAAATAGCTGTAGTTATCAGTGATTTCCCTGCGTGGGATGTTGTTCCCACTACCATAATTGATTTCATAGGGTAACTTGTTTGTTTTTTGAGTGTCGCTGTAATTTTTGAGTTAAAGGTTTTTCAATAATGGACAATTGACAGTGAACAATTGACAATTACCTCTCTCTGGAAAGGAGAGGATTGAAAAAGCGGAATTTTTGGCTTTTTTGCCCCTTGAAAGGGGAGGTTTTAAACCGTATGGCTAACGCCACGCTACGCTATCGGCTGACGCTCACGGCGGAAGCCTTGAATGAAACAATTGTCAATTATCAATTGTCAATTATCAATTGATAATCTGCTAATCTACTCATTAAATTGGAAAAAAGCAGATTAAAAAACTAGGTTAGAGCTTATTGTTCCCTTAACCTAGTTTTCACTTTGACTTGCTTATCTAAAGATGTCAATTTTTTCCGCTAAAAAGGTAGTCGAAACCAACGAGTAATGGCATCATTTAAGCGATCGCCCCATGATGGACCAGGCAAGTCTGTATCCAAGAATTTTTCTACCAACTGATAACCCAGGGGTGTGAGGCGAAAACCGTCGGTTATTCCCTGTCCATCGACTTCTCTGCGTAGTATCCCCACTTCGATTAACCAACCTAAAGCGTTATCACAGGCTAATTCTGATAAAGGGCGTTTGGTATAACCTTGCTTAAAGCCATTTTCTGTAGCGATCGCACCCAAGGCAATACTTTGGCTTTGCATAGCTTTCCATAAACTCAGATGGAAAGGTGAACAGATCAGCGATCGCTCGGCTCTTAGGAGTGTTTTCTGACTATATACAAAGGGTTTGGAGTTTGGAGAATTTATTGTAGTCATAGGGCATAGGGCATAGGGCATAGGGCATAGGGTGATGGGGAAGTGGGGAAAGTGAATAACCCAATCACCAGTCACCAATCACCATTCACCATTCCCTAACAATTGTAAATTATTGTAAAATTTCCACAGCATCAATATTCTGAAACAGGAAAGGTGAATTATGGCACTAGCAGTTGGTACAGATGCACCTGCATTTACCACCAAAGATACAAACGGCAATACAATATCATTATCTGATTTTGCGGGTAAAACCGTGGTTCTGTATTTTTACCCCAAAGATGACACTCCAGGTTGTACCAAACAAGCTTGTAGTTTCCGGGATGCCCAACCTGAATATCAAGGTAAAGATGTTGTAGTTTTGGGAGTAAGTGCTGATGATGAAGCCTCTCATCAAGCATTCACCGCTAAATATAATCTCAATTTCCCCTTATTGGCTGATATTGATCAAGCCTTGATTAAAGCTTACGATGTTGATGGTGGTGGTTATGCCAAGCGTGTTACCTATGTCATTGATCCTAACGGGAAAATTATTCATGTTGATGGTGCTGTTAACACAACTACCCATGCTAGTGATGTTTTAAATGCACTTGGTTTGTAATAACTAATAATTTTCCAGAACCTCAACTTCAAACCCAACCAGGATGAGAAGTTGAGGTTTTGACTTTTCATTTATTTCTCTGAACCAGGTAAATTCATCGACGGTACTGCATTTTCACCGGATGTAGTTGGTGAAGTTGTAGTTGGTGAATTTGGGTTTGGTTGTTGCTGACTTTGCAGAAGTTTTTGTTGTCTGGCTTTAAACGCTGCTGCTGCGTCATTTAGCTGTTGATTTTGTTGTTCAGAATTCCAGTTGAGAGTGCCGAAATTTGCCTGATGAATCAGGTTAAACATATTGAAATCTGAACCATTACCTAACATTGAATTGCTATTTTTATCAGTCTCCAAAGTAGCAAAAGGTTGATTTGGATCAGCTAAACTCGGTGGTGCTACTAAAACAGATGCAAAGCTAATTCCTGCGAAAGTGGCAACTAAGATTTTTGGAACTGGTAAAAATGGTTTGTTCATGAGATTTCCCCTCACATTTTGCCTCATTTAATCATGCTTCTATATTAAGCCAGTGTCTTGCGTAGTTGGGGTTGAATGCTGAGTAAAGCCACTACAGCAAATCCTAGTAATACTAACAATGCTCCCCCAAAGGTAACATCACCCCAGAAAGCGTGCATGACAACATCACTTAATCCCCAATTACTGTTTAGATATAAGTAGCGTATGGGTTCAATTGCATAGCTGAGGGGGTTGAGGGTAGCGATCGCCTGTAACCATCCTGGCATAAAGGATAATGGTGCTAAAGCTGTGCTGGCAAATAATAAAGGTAGGTTAGTCACAAAAATTACTGCAATTAATTCAATGTGTCCTGGTAAAGCAAAGGCTAAACCGAGGGAAATGGCGGTGACACCTAAAGCTAGTAGAAATACTATGAGAGCGATCGCCCCTAGCCCGGATGCATCCGGTAAACCTGCACCTAAAAACGCCGCTGCACCGACAATTACAGCCGCTTGCAGTAAACTTTGGCTAATGATAAAGATAGCAGAAGCAAAGACAATTGAGAAACGAGAAGCTAAAGGTGCTACCAGTAGACGGTTTAAGAAGCCAAATTCCCTGTCAAACATCACAGGTAAACCGGCATTTAACGCCCCAGCAAAAGCGGTAAAGACAATTACACCAGCCGCTAAAAATTGTCCGTAATTTGTCGTACTACCAAATAAACCCTGGGGCGCATTTTGGAATAATGCACCAAACAACACCAACCACATCACCGGTTGAATAATCCCTGCTGCTAGAGTAGAAGGACGACGTTGTAATTGAATAAATAGACGACGAGTTAAAGCTAGGGTTTCTTGGACTATTTCCCCCAAAAAGTTGGGTGTATTTTTAGCAACTACGGTCTGTGAGTTGAGTTGCTGGAAATTGATATCTGTCTTCATAGGGATTTTCAGATTAGATATACAGTAGATATACAGGGTGTAAACTTAAAAAGTCCGAATTATAAACATTTTTGCACTTGGGAATTAGCCCATAATCACAATAATATTTATAATTCTTAATATTACATTATATCAAAATATGATGTAAAATAATGTTTACATTGTTGACATTAATAAAGATTTAGCTATAGATATCCATTGACTGGGAGCATCCCAAATGTGTAAATTTATTTTTATCTAGTATTTTTATCTAGGGAAATAAAATGCTCCAAGACTTGATATGATTGAACCGCAAAGGACGCAAAGGACACAAAGGTAAGAGATTGTGAGAGATTGTGAGAAATTGTGAGAAATTGTGAGAGATTTTTTAGTGTTGTTGCGTTTATTTTGTCAAAATTGGGATGCTCTCCATTTACTCAACGTGATTACGCCTTAAAAGAAGAAGATTATGAAAATTCATTACATCAATACCCGCAAAATTCCCATCTTGTTTCATAATAGATAGCAGTGCAAAAACAGAATAATTTAAACGTAAGAATTTAGGAACAGAAATCAATTAATTCTTACCTACATTGTTTATTTTGGATTCTGATTGATTACCGTCCAACCAATATCAATAAAGTGGTAAACTGCAAATGAATCAAACTCAACTTTCTCTACATACTCAATTAACACAAATGATTAGCGGTTATTGGGTAGCTCAAGCTATCTCCACTGCTGCTAAATTAGGCATTGCTGATATTTTGCAACAAGGTGAGCAATCCTGTCAAGAATTAGCTGAAAGTACAGATAGTGATCCTAGTGCTTTATATCGTCTCATGAGGACTTTAGCAAGTATCGGTATTTTTCAAGAAACAGATAATCAAAACTTTATCCTCACTCCTTTAGCTGAACATTTATGTAGTGATCATCCGCAATCAGTCAAAGCAACTGCTATTATGCTAGGAGATGCACCCCATTATCAACCTTGGGGGAAAATGTTTTATAGTGTGAAAACCGGAAAACCAGCATTTGATCATCATTTTGGGATGGGTGTATTTGAATATTTTAAATCCCATCCTCAAGATGCGGAAATTTTTGAGGAAAGCATGAATTGTTTTTCTTTAGTTGAGGAAAAAGCTATTCTCGATGTTTATGATTTTTCCCCCTTTAAAACCTTGGTAGATGTAGGTGGAGGATATGGAGAAATGTTAAGTAATTTTCTACAACAATATCCCCATCTCCAAGGTATTCTCTTTGATGAAGAATATGTAATTTCACATTGTCAACCAACATTAGAAAAACATGATATAGTTAGTCGTTGTCAAACTGTTAGCGGTAGTTTTTTTGAAGCAGTTCCATCAGGAGGAGATGCTTACCTTTTAAAACATATTGTTCACGACTGGGATGATGAAAGAGCAATTAAAATTCTGCAAAATTGTCGAAATGCTATGGATGAGCATAGTAAAATATTGGTTTTAGAAATGATTATTGAACCTGGTAATATTCCGGGTGCTGCAAAAATGTTAGATTTGAATATGTTGGTGATGTGTCCTGGTGGTAAAGAAAGAACAGCAGCAGAGTTTCACGAATTATTTACGAAAGCTGGTTTAAAATTAACTCAGATTATTCGCACTGCTGATGATATTTGTATCATTGAAGGTTGTAAATAAACTCTCAGTTTTTTTATGATAGCATCCCAATGAAAGAAAAAAAGTAAGCATTCAGCAAGATACTAAAAAACCCGAATTACATCTGGCAAATTTTTCTCATCAACAATTACAGAACTTGTCAATATTCTGATTTTATCAAAAAATCTGTCCACTTATAGGTAGGACAAGTTTTGGAATATGCGGTTAAAGCAGGTTTAGCGTTAAATTGTCAAAATGTCAGAATTTAGGAGTCAGTAGGGGCAAACCCCCCGTGGTTGCCCGTACTTGAATTTTGTATTTTAAATTCTCAATTATGACAAAATATCTCACTATTAATTAATTAATTAATTAATTAATTATTCAATTTTTAACAATTTTCATGTATTTACACCACATCTGCAAAAACATATTTTTTCCTTAGCGTCTTTGCTGCTTTGTGTCTACCCTGCGGGATCTCCTGACGGAGATTGCGCGAAACCTTAATCAAGATTTGGTTCATTCTAATTTTTCCCTCTTCCGTACACCTTCTGTATTCTTTCTTCTGCCGCTTGCTTTGTTGTGCCTCCTGCGTTTTTGCGGACTTTTTCTGTGTTCTTTTACAGAAAATCCGTGGGCTATAAATGTTGTTTTTCTACCTTGTAAATCAGTTGTAGAAACATATCTTTCATCTAAATCAGAAACAGGTTGATAATTACCCCATCCTAGAAATTCATATTGCTGTTGTCGTGCTGCTTCCCAAGAATTGGCTTCAAATTTTTTTATCAATTGAGAATTATCATCTAGCAAAACACGGGCGCTTTCATTATGTGATGGAAAGAAATCATAGCTACCATCTTCATTTTGCCATAATTCATAAGTTGTTAATTTTAAAGAACTTGTCATATACTTTTTTTAGCAAATTCATGAGGTTTAAACATAAAGTCACTCATAGGTTTGTCTATGAGTGTACAGGTTTGTCTATTAAATTGTCAACTTAGGACAAGCTCATCCTTTAGCACAACTCCCGACAACGCTAAAATAGTACCCTAAAGCAAAATCATCAACATGATAATATGACCACAGCTACACCAGTAAAAACAGAATACGAAGCAATTATTGGTTTAGAAACCCATTGTCAACTTTCTACAAACACCAAAATCTTCTCTAGCAGTTCCACCGCTTTTGGTGCAGATCCTAATACCAATATTGACCCGGTGTGTATGGGTTTACCAGGAGTTTTACCTGTACTTAATGCCAAAGTTCTAGAATATGCAGTTAAAGCAGGTTTAGCGTTAAATTGTCAAATCGCTGAATATAGTAAATTTGACCGTAAACAGTATTTTTATCCTGATTTACCGAAAAATTATCAAATTTCTCAATATGACTTACCCATAGCTGAACATGGTTGGTTAGAAATAGAAATGGTAGACGAAGCGGGAAACCCCACCCGTAAACGCATCGGTATTACTCGTCTGCACATGGAAGAAGATGCAGGAAAACTTGTACACGCAGGAAGCGATCGCCTAGCAGGTTCTAGTTATTCTCTGGTAGACTATAACCGCGCTGGTGTCCCCTTGGTGGAAATTGTTTCTGAACCAGACCTGAGAACAGGCCAAGAAGCTGCGGAATATGCCCAAGAACTACGTCGCATTATGCGTTATCTTGGTGTCAGTGATGGCAATATGCAAGAAGGATCTTTGCGTTGTGATGTGAATATTTCCGTCCGTCCTGTAGGACAAGAAAAGTTTGGTACGAAGGTAGAAATTAAAAATATGAACTCCTTTAGTGCCATTCAAAAAGCGATAGACTATGAAATTGAGCGTCAAATAGCCGCTATTGAAGCAGGGGAAAGAATAATTCAAGAAACCCGACTTTGGGAAGAAGGTTCACAACGTACTAGCAGTATGCGGGTTAAAGAAGGTTCTAGCGATTATCGTTATTTTCCTGAACCTGATTTAGCACCTATTGAAGTTTCTGATGCACAATTAGAAACTTGGAAAAGCGAATTACCAGAATTACCTGCACAAAAACGCCATCGTTATGAAAATGAGTTAGGACTTTCTGCCTATGATACGCGAGTTTTAACAGAAGATAGTTCTGTAGCTGGATATTTTGAAAGTGCTATAAACGCTGGTGCAAATCCCAAAGCTGCTGCAAACTGGATCACCCAAGATATAGCAGCCTACTTAAATAAACAAAAACTCACCATTCCCGCTAATCCCTCGTGGTAATATAACCATTCTTGGTATCGTTGCCAAAGTGCCTTAGCATCCATCATGAGGGAATTCTCACATATACTTGATCAAACTCCAGTTTAATCTATGGTTTTGGCGATCCCTGC
>NZ_BJCE01000207.1:0-9734 GCF_005402885.1 Sphaerospermopsis reniformis | reverse complement strand
ATCAGTAGAACAGTTAGAAGAATTATTAAATAAATTGCTAAACGAAGGAGGTCTTATTATTAAATGGGAGCGCAAAGTTAAAAATAAAGGTAATGCTGTTTATTCGATTTAGCTGCACAACAGCTTAACATAAATATTGCTATTAAATATTTTTGTAAAGATTGATTGGCAAAGGGTTATTGCTGCTAGTTAATCAAACAATGCTTACTCCTAAGTAATGTATAAAAACTCTAAATCTTCATAAAAAAAATTCATCTCTTATCTATATTCTAAGTTAAAGCAGTTAAATCTTTACCTTCAAAAATTGTTCCTGTAACATCTGCCCCTTGAAGATTTGCCCCTTGAAGATAAGCTCGTTGAAGTTTCGTATCTTGAAGATTAGCCCGTTGAAGATTAGCCCGTTGAAGATTAGTCCGTCGAAGATTAGCCCGTTGAAGATTAGTCCGTTGAAGATTTGCATCTTGAAAGTTCGTACCTTCAAGATTAGCACCTTGAAGATTTGCATCTTGAAAGTTCGTACCTTGAAGATTTGCATCTTGAAAGTTCGTACCTTGAAGATTTGCACCTTGAAGATTCACACCTTGAAGATTAGCACCCTGAAGATTAGCACCCTGAAGATTAGCACCTTGAAGATTACTTCCTGGAAGATTCACAGCTTGAAGATTAGCACCTTGAAGATTAGTCTCTTGAAGATTAGTCCCTTGAAGATTTATACTTTTAAAATTCATACTTTGAAGACTAGCCCGTTGAAGATTAGCACCTTGAAGATTAGTCCCTTGAAGTTTCGCTCCTTGAATATCCGCATTTTGAAGATTAGCTCCTTGAAGATTAGTAACTTGAAGATTAGCTCGTTGAAGTTTTGTATCTTGAAGATTAGCACCTTGAAGATTAGCCTCTCTAAGATAAGCCAGTTGAAGATTAGCACCTTGAAGATTAGCCCCTTGAAGTTTCGCTCCTTGAAGTTTTGCACCTTGAAGTTTCGCCCCTGTAAGATTAGTCTCTCGAATATTGACTTCTTGAAGATTAGTCTCTTGAAGATTCGCTAAAGAAAAATCTTGAAAAGTAAGAATAGTATTTTGCAAATCTAAAAAACTCAAACAATTTAAACAAAATACATCATCATAGTTAACTCTTTGTCCACGCAACCGAGAAATCCAATTACCAAAATCTGGATGTTTATTTTCCTGAATATTTTCACCTTTGCTATCTAAACTAGGCCATTTAATCTGTGATAATTTCTGTGTGACTCTAGCACAAGCATTCAAAACAGCTAACAATGCTTCCTCTGCATTTCTGGCTTGACGATTTGCTTCTTGAAAAGTGCTAATTGATAATTTTTCCATCGGCATTCCATATTTTAGCATATAGCTAATCAAGTTACACATCATCTGCTGCCATGCACCAACATCAGCATTATTCTTATTTTGCTGCAACAGAATTTCATTCACAAGGAAATCAAAAATATACTCATCCATTGCGGTTAAACCACAGATTTCCGCCCATTTTTCTAATGCCTGTTTTTTATCCCAACCCACATCGGAATCTTCTTGATTTCGTTGTAACTGTTCCTGTGTTAACTTTAATTGTCTAACAATACCTTTAGCTGCTAAATATTCCCCAAAACTTTTATGTGTAAACTCAAAAGTCTCCTCTCGGTTTTTAACACCATGTTGCCGAAAGTAAAAAGCAGTTAACAACCGAGTAAAACTAGCTCTTTTGTCTTGGTTAAAAATATTTAAAATCCGGTCTATAATTTCGTGATCACAATACTTTTCAATTTCTGATAAAGTTGTCACTCTAATATCGCCACCATGCCAAGCCGCAATGGCAATACTTTCTAAAATGCGAACAAAATCTTGTTCTTTTACTCCATGAATTTGTGGATTTTGATTATTTGCCCAAACTCGCTGATAAACTTTGGTAATCAAATCGGCATAAATTTCATTTAAGTTACTGTTTTCTGTAAATTTTACTGCATCCCTATCATAACTTAAAGCTACAAGGTAATTTAGCAAAGGTTGAGCAGTAATTTCTCTTAAAATACCTCTATCTAAACCATCTGGTAATTTACTATAACCAGAATTTTTAGCATCACCATAAGATTTCCACCAAATATGTCTTTGGTCTTCCTCTAGTAATTTGTTATCATCAATAAATTGCCTATGTTTTATTTCTCGTTTATTGATAAAATAAGATAAAATATGAAAAATTTGTTTTTGCTGAAGAAATTCACTTTGATTTTTTTGTACTACTATTTCCCGTCCACTAATTAACACCATTAACCGATTTTCAGAATAATTAAACTTATTAACTTGAATCCTAACTTCACTAATAAACCTATGGGCAACTTCTTCCGCCATTTTACCTTGCATTGCTAATTCATCCAAGCCATCAAAAATAATCAGCAACCTTTCAACAGAGTTCTCTAGTTTTAGTGGGTTAGCTGGCAAAGGAATATCTCGCATTGATTCAATAAATTTACCAATAGCATCAACTAAATCATCTTGGGGATTAAACAAATGTAAGGGAATAAATAAAACTCGTATATTTTCTATTTCTGCTAGTTTAGCCGCCCACATTTTTGTAAAGGAAGATTTACCACTACCAGGACCACCACTAATTACTCTGATAGCATCATCTTTGTTAGCTTGATTTAACCAACTTTGTAATTCATCCTGTAAATTAACAACATATCTCTTAATCTTATTATCTGTTGATTGATACCTTCTGTTATGAGTATCAATATCATGATCACTTTCTATTTCCTGTTCATAATAAGCCCTGAGAGGAACATAAACCTGTTTTAGTCCAAAAGCCTCTAAAAACATCCTTTCTTCCACTTGTTTTTGTAGCCATGCTGAATAACGCCGCCAGGAAGTTTCTTGTTTAATTTGTTTTTCTACAGCTTCACTAAAAGCATTATCAGAAAATGCTATTTTTAACTTGGCATATTTATCAGAATGTTTATCAGATTCTGAATATAGAGAATATAAAAACTCTATGGGTAAACGATTACTAATTATTTCTGCATCTATTGGGTCTAAGTTAAATTTTTCTTGCAACCATTGAGAAAAAGGAGTTTTAAATTCTTGAACAATAGTAAAATTTTGAGGAGATTTAAAGAAATCTTGATAAATAGTAATTTCTTCAGTTTCTACTGTTCCTAAACACTGATTAAGAATACCCTCGATAATTGCTTTAAATTTTTTGTCTTCTATATTCTGACTAGCATCTTCTAATAAATCTTTATTATCTTTTAGTAATTTAATTACTGTTTGAGTTAACGCAGAACTAATTAAAACATAAGCAATTTCTCCTGGTTCTTGTGCTAGTCCAAAAGCAGCAACAATATCAATAATATTTTCTGGTATCTCATCAAATTTACCGCTTAATGCCTTTACCACAACCTTAGCTGTTACCAGACTAGCGTCACGCCACTTAACGCTAACTTCTTTTTTTCCCAAACCAACAGGCTTTTTAAGAACAATTCCAGGTCTGTTATTCATAGCTAATTGATGTACTTATGGTAATACTTGGGAGTTCGTAATAAAAAAATAATACCTGATCACTGGCATCCTATAACATTCCTTCTTCTTTCCTTCTTGAAGCACCTTTGTGTCTTTGCGCGAAACTCAAAAAAATATAAACTCCCCCTCCATCAAAAAAAGAAGGGGGACAAAAACCTAAGCAGTGAAATACTTAGCTACAGAATGATAAGCAATAATCGCCGTCGTAGACTGTTCAGGATATAACTGTTCACTTTCATCCATATACATCTTCATCCTGTCAGTACCCAACAACTCCAACTGCTTATACTGATCCTGAATATTCGGACAAGCAGGATAACCGAAACTATACCGAGAACCTTGATAACGCTGCGCCAAAATATCCCGAATATTATCCGGTTCAGCATCACCAAAACCCAACTCCCGACGGATTCTCGCGTGCGTCCATTCTGCCAAAGCTTCCGCAACCTGCACCGCCATTCCATGAAAATACAGATAATCAGTGTATTGATTATCAGCAAATAATTTTTGTGCAAACTCTGTAGCAACTTCCCCCACAGTCACCGCTTGCATGGGGAAAACATCAATTATTCCCGACTCCTTTGGTGCAAAGAAATCTGCAATGCAATATCTTCTCCCAGAACGTTGACGGGGAAACTCAAAACTGGCAATTTGTTGAGATTGATTTTCCACATCATATATATGTAGAGAATTTTCCTCAGACTGACAAGGAAAATACCCATAAATCACTTGAGGATGCAACAACTTCTCCTCAATAATTCGCGCTTTCCAACTTTCTAAAATCGGGTAAACCTTCTCACTTAAAAACCCTTGATATTCCTCCTTAGATTGTTCCTTCGGCTTACGGAATTGCCATTGTCCAGCCACCAAAGCTTGCAAATCTAAATACCAGAATAATTCCTCTAAAGAAATATCATCAGGTTGTAATAATTGCGTTCCCCAAAAAGGAGGAGTGGGACGTTCAATGTTAATTTCTACAGCTTCAGAACGCCTTGTATCTATCTCCCTTGGTTCAGCAGGTGCTTTCACAGATTTTGCAACTTTTTCTTTAACTTCATGGGTAGATTCTTCAGTTCCTACCTCATCCAAAAACCCTTTTAAATCATCCCAATTTCCGGCAGCTTTTGCTGGCATTAACTTATCCATAAAAGTCAAATCAGAAAAAGCATCCTTGCCATAAACAACTTTACCTTTGTAAGTATTTTGGCAATCTTCATTCACGAACTTAGGAGTTAACGCCGCACCACCTAAAATTACAGGAACAGTAATTCCCTTTTCATTGAAAACCTGCAAATTCTCCTTCATGAAAGCGGTGGATTTGACTAACAAACCACTCATAGCAATACAATCAGGTTTATGTTCTTGATAAGCCTGAATGATGTTTTCAACTGGTTGTTTAATCCCTAAATTAATCACCTTATAACCATTGTTAGATAAGATGATATCAACCAAGTTTTTACCAATATCATGGACATCACCTTTAACAGTGGCAATCACAAAAGTTCCCTTAGCATTATTACCAGCTTCCGATTTTTCCATGAACGGTTCTAAATAAGCCACCGCCGCCTTCATGGTTTCTGCTGATTGTAATACAAAAGGTAGCTGCATTTGTCCAGAACCGAACAATTCCCCTACCACTTTCATTCCATCTAAGAGAAAAGTATTGATGATTTCCAAAGGTGGATATTGTTCTAAAGCTGTAGCTAATTGTTTTTCTAAACCAATTCTTTCACCGTCAATAATATGACGTTTCAAACGTTCTTCAATTGGTAGACTTTCATCAACGCCTGTATTACGTTTGGTTTTGACTCCTGCAAAAATTGTTGTCAATTCTCCCAAAGGATCATAAACGCAAACATCACCATCAAATTTGCGTTCATCATATATTAATTGGCGACAAACTTCTTGATGTTGGGGTTCAATTTTCGCCAAGGGTAAAATTTTACTCGCGCTAACAATTGCTGCATCCATTCCCGCATTCATCGCTTCGTGTAAAAACATTGAGTTCAACACCATACGCGCTGCTGGATTTAAGCCAAAGGATATATTAGATACACCCAAAATTACATGACACCCAGGTAATTCTTGACGAATGCGGCGAATTGACTCTATAGTGGCTTTTCCGTTTTCCCGGTCTTCTTCAATCCCTGTAGAAATCGGTAAAGCTAAAGTATCAAAAAATATCTCTGTCGCTGGAATACCATACTCTACAGCTTGACGGTAAGCACGTTGGGCAATTTGAAACTTTTTATCTGCGGTTCGTGCCATGCCATCTTCGTCAATTGTACCAATGACGACACCAGCGCCATACTGTTTCGCTAATTCCAACACCTTTAAAAATCGGGGTTCGCCGTCTTCATAGTTGGTAGAATTGAGTAAACACTTACCTCCGGCAACTTTTAACCCCGCTTCCATTTTTTCCCATTCGGTGGAATCAAGCATTAAAGGTAAAGTAACATTATTAACAATGCGAGAAACTAACTCGTGCATATCACGCACGCCATCCCGTCCCACATAGTCAACGTTCACATCTAAAATGTGTGCGCCTTCTTTAACTTGACTCCTGGCCATTGACACCAAACCATCCCAGTCTTCAGCGTTCAGTAAGTCACGGCATTTTTTAGAACCACTGGCGTTAAGACGTTCACCGACGATCAAGAAAGAATTATCTTGATCATAGTTTTGAGTGGTATAAATTGAAGCTGCTGCTGGTTCTAAACTTGGTTGTCTAACCTTTGGTTTTAAGTCCTTGGCAATTTCCGCTAATTGTTGAATGTGTGCTGGTCGTGTCCCACAGCAACCCCCAATCACTTGGACACCCAAATCTTCAACAAAGTGCATCAACGCCATACGTAATTCTATTGGTGTGAGTTTGTAATGAGCTTGACCACCAACATTTTCCGGTAAACCGGCATTGGGAATACAGGAAACTACGAAAGGAGAATGTTCTGATAAATACTTGATGTGTGGTTTCATCAAGTCTGGACCAGTGGCGCAGTTTAAACCGAGAATATCAATGGAATATGGTTCTAAAATGGTTAATACGGCTGCAATTTCCGTACCTACCAACATTGTCCCCATACTTTCCATTGTCACGGAAACCATTAATGGCTTTCTTTCGCCTTTTTTCGTAAAAATTTCCTCAACTCCGTTTAATGCGGCTTTAATTTGCAGAACATCTTGGCAAGTTTCAACGATGAATAAATCCACACCACCATCAAGCAAAGCCTCTGCTTGTTCGGCAAAAGCAGCTTTCATGGTATCAAAATCAATATGTCCCAAAGTGGGAAGTTTGGTAGTCGGACCCATTGAACCTGCAACAAAGCGGGGTTTTTCCGGGGTAGAAAATTCCGCAGCCACACTTTTAGCTAGTTCTGCGGCTTTCTTACTGAGATAATAGGCTTGGTCTGCTAGATCGTATTCTGCTAAAACAATAGAAGTACCACCGAAGGTATCAGTTTCAATCACATCCGCACCCGCAGCGAGGAAGTCACGATGAACTTTAGCCACTGCTTCTGGCTTAGTATGGACTAAGTATTCATTACAACCTTCATACTGTGCGCCGCCGAAGTCCTCAGCAGTGAGGTTTTGGGTTTGCAGGTTAGTTCCCATTGCACCATCAAAGACGATGACAGGAAGTTCTGGACTATGTAAGCGTTGGAGAAATGAATGTGTCATATTTTATGAAAGAAAATTGTGTGTAGTCTGATAAGATGCAACCTAATTTACTATTTTCCAAGATTTTGATGTTTTAGGCAGGGTTTACAGAAAAGAATATGTTAAAAAATCAAGAAGCAGGTTTTATCCGCTTACAAACAGATGTATTTAGGGTTAAATTATTGGCAAGCATCAATGATGTGATCTTGGAGAAACAGCGCATCGTCTTGGTAAAAGGGGAGGAAGATGTGGCTGCTATTATTCCAGTTAATGAATTTGAACGTCTGGAATGGATCACCTATGATATCAAATATGGACAATTTATGATAGATGAAGAATATAATTATGAGGACGAGTGTGGCATACCATGTATTAATATTAAGGAATTAGAATGGAATTTTGAGCAAATACTTGAGCGGGTAATATACAATAATGAAACCGTTGGGTTAACTTTTCCTACAGCTGCTTTTGAAGATGATATTGAGAATTTTCTTACAGGGGCAATTTTGATGAATATTCATAAATTTTGGATTCCAGATTATTGGCTGATTAAGTGAAAGTTAAGTTTATTTTATTAAATTAGTTTATCAAACATTTATAATTTATGAGATTTAGACACTGGGCGACTAGGGTAATACTAATTTTTCTGATGCTGGCAACTTTGATTTTAGCCATGTTTATTGGTGGTGCAAGAAAACAGCCAAATAATACAGGAATATCAAATCCAAATCCTATTATTTGGAATCAATATCCACAAGCTTTATATCAATCAGAAAAAACAGCAGAAAAACCGCCAATTACTTTACCTAAGTTACCAATTTTGTCTAAGTCTTTTGTTGAGAGAAAACCAAAAAATCAAGTTATTACTCAATACATAACTACTGCTGCTTTTGCTGGATATAAACCTAATTTAGCTGCTGCTAAAGTACATCCTAGTAATTATGGTGAAAGATTTACTCATGATGTTAATGGTGTACCTGTAAATAATCAACCGCTGATTGTTTTACATGAAACGACTAATTCTGCTTCTAGTGCAGTGAATTTTTTTCAAAATAATAATGTTGATGAAAATGTCCAAGCTAGTTATCATGCTTTAATTACTCTGGATGGTACTGTTATTTATTTAGTAGCACCTGATAAACGCGCTTTTGGTGCTGGTAATTCGGTTTTTAAAGCTGCTAATGGTGTGGAGGAAACTGTACAAACTAATCCTAATTTATCTCCATCTGTAAATAATTTCGCTTATCATGTTTCTTTAGAAACCCCTCCTGATGCTTGGGGAAAAAGAAATATTCAAGGACATAGTGGTTATACTGAAGATCAATATAATTCTTTAGCTTGGTTAATTGCCCAAAGTCAAGTTCCTGATGAGAGAATTACTACTCATCGTGATGTTGATATTGCTAATGGTAAGGTTGATCCTTTAAGTTTTGATTTTGAGAAGTTTTTTAATAAGTTGCATTCTTTTAGAGAGTTGAGGAGTTTTAATAATTCGTAATTTATTTAAAGTCTTTTTGGTTTTTTAGTTCTTGTACTAAATGATGTACTTTTGTGGATGAGTTTGTACATCCATCTTCATTAGGGTGTTTATTTTCTAGTTTCATGGCGTTATTTATTGCCATTTCTTGGTTGGGTTGCAATTTTGAATAGAGCAATTTATCAGTTTTATCATATTTTTCTCCCTGCTTGAGAATACCAGCTTTTCTCATTTCTGCTTCTAGTTGGGGACGTAATTCATTGTAACTACCAAAGGGACTGGGAGTGTAGTAATAATGAAGGAAAAACCAAAATTCAAAACAAGGTATTGATGTGATAGGAGTACAATTATATTCTTTCGCACGGTTAAGAGCTTGTTTATATTTTTCAGGTTTATTATCGTCATCAAATACACAAAATACTTGATCAACTTTCTCAAATTTAATGTTATTATTTAATTTTATAGCTTCATTAACAATTACAAGGGGATCACCGCCGTTAGCGGAGACAATTTCAATTTTGATTGTTGGTAATCTAAGTTCACGTTTGAGAGAATTAAAATAATTATACTCTGTTTCCTCCCCTTCAACTACAATTAAAAAGTTTTTTCTAGGTTGGTTATTTCCTGAACGTCGTTTTAAATTATTGGTAGATTTTCCTCTTGACATATTTTTCTATATTTCTAAATACTTAACCCATTAATAAAAGGAATAGCACCATATCGCCCTAAAAGATAACCTTTTTGTAAAGATTCATCTTCACGGGGTCGAAAATCTAGTAATGAATATAATTTAGTCATGCTGTTATCTTTTTCTGTAAACCAGATTTGATCAGGTCTGAATATTTCTTCATCCAATAGTGTTGTATCATGGGTTGTAAATATTAATTGGGCGTTGTTGTGATTAAGCTGTTGTGCAGCTAGATTGTATAATAGGGAATTAAGTATTGTATTACCACAGCAGTTTACAGAAGCTGCATTAAGATTTATTCCCCTCGATTTAAAAAATAATTTTGCCGAATTTCCACCCGGTTCAAATATTAAAATTCCTCTCACACCTTTTTTTGGCATTTTAG
>NZ_BJCE01000206.1:0-9739 GCF_005402885.1 Sphaerospermopsis reniformis | reverse complement strand
GTCAGGAGTCAGGAGTCAGGAGTCAGGAGTCAGGAGTCAGGAGTCAGGAGTCAGGAGTCAGGAGTCAGGAGTCAGGAGTCAGGAGTCAGGAGTCAGGAGTCAGGAGTCAGGAGTCAGGAGTCAGGAGAAAGAATTAATTTTTCCCCCTGCTCCCTTTCCTCTTCTCTGTCCCCATTCACCAATCACCAATCACCAATCACCAATCACCTATTTACCGACCTTTTCGCCAAAACAGCAACCACATTTACCAATTGATCCGGTTCAACGGGTTTATTAATATGCAATTCAAAACCTGCGGCTAAAGACTCTGCCTGTTCTGCTTCTCCCGTATAACCAGTCAGTGCAGCAGCAGGAATTTTCCCTCCCTGTTCGGCACTCAAAGCCCTAATTTGACGTATCAGTGCATAACCATCTTCTTCTGGTAAACCAATATCAGAGAGGATGACATCATACCCACCGGGATTAGTTTTGAGTATTGATAATGCCTCTTGTGCAGATGTAGCCTCTGTTACTTGAACATCGTAATCTTCCAGCACGATTTTAAATAATTGACGCAGGTCTGGTTCATCATCAACTATCAGCACCCGCACACCCGCTAAAGATGGGTAGGAAACAAGGTCAGCAGGTGCAGCAGGGGCGGTTGGTTCTGGAGTAACTGCTATATCACTCTCTTCCTGGTTAGTTTGCAGAGGTAGCCTGACGGTAAAAGTAGCACCTTGATCCTTACCTGGACTCGCTGCTTCTACAGTACCACCGTGGAGTTCTACCAAATGGCGCACTATTGCTAGTCCCAGTCCTAAGCCAGCATTTGATTTGCGTGTAGTGCTATCAGCTTGACGAAATCGGTCAAACACATAAGGGAGAAAATCAGCACTGATACCTAAACCAGTATCTTTAACTTGAATTTCCGCTTGATCATTAGTGTAATTGAGAGTAATATCAATGATTCCGCTATCAGGGGTAAATTTAATGGAATTAGAAAGTAAATTCCAGATGACCTGCTGTAAGCGAGTCGGATCTCCGATTAAGGTTCTGGGTGTAGGATCTAGTTGCGATTGAATTTGAATGTTTTTCTCTTCTGCGGACAAACGTACAACTTCTATGGCTGCGGAAATGACAGGTACAAGTTGAACAGGCTGATTATTGAGATGCAGTCTACCGGAACTAATGCGAGAAATATCTAATAAATCGCCAATTAGCAGGTTTTGAGCGTGGGCAGCCCGTTCAATAGCTTCTAATGCCTGATCTGTTTTCGTTTCATCAAGCTGATGTTTCCGTAGTAACTGCGTCCACCCCAACAGAGAATTAAGGGGATTTCGTAATTCATGGGAGAGAATGGATAAAAAATCATCCTTAGCTCGGTTAGCTGCTTCTGCTGCTGTTCTCGCTGACTGTTCTTGTTCTAAGAGTTGAGTCCGTTCTGCTTCTAAATGTTTCTGTTGGGTAATATCTTCAATTGCCAGGAGAATTAAAGGATCATTATCTATTTGCGGCATTTTTCGAGCATTGAGGCGCATGATTTTGTGTCCAATTTGCTCAAAATTATGCTTAACTTCCACATTTTCAAAATGGGTCTGTCCGGGGAGAATATGTTCTAAGAGCGATCGCAACTGGGGAATATTCCACTGGCCATTACCAATTTCATAAATCAGGCGATTTTCTGTTTCTTCTCGCACTACCTGGAATGTGTCATAGAAAAATTGATTGCTACTAACTACCCGTAAATTCATATCCAGCACCACTAAAGATTGGCGCACTGTATCTACTATTGCTTCTGCATAATCACGGGATGCTCTCAACTGTTCCGCAGTCCGTTTGATGGCATCAATATCCACCAAAATTACTACAGCACCATCAATTTTATTATCTATTGTCCGATAGGGTCTAATCCGTAAATCATACCAACGACCATCTTGATCCTGCACTTCCAAACTTTTCAAATTCAGGGTACTAATTACCTCTAAAATTTGTGCTTCTAAATCAGAAATATTTAATTTATGTTTAATATCACTTAATGGTCGTCCCACATCTGAAGGAATTAAGTTAAATACTGCTCCGGCTGCGGGAGTAAAGCGGCGAATCTGTAAATCACCTCCTAACATGAGAATGGCAATCTGAATACTACTGAGCAGATTTTGTAAATCATTACTCACCTGATTTGATTCTACATTGCGCCGTTGCAATTCATCATTAATAGTATTCAATTCTTCATTAGTCGCCTGAATTTCTTCCTTAGCTGTTTCTAATTCTTCATTGGTACTTTGCAACTCTTCATTACTAGAGAGAATTTCCTCATTAGCTGCTCGCAAATCTTGATTACTGGCTTGTTGTTCCTCAATAATTGATTGCAAATAATCTTTAGTAGATTTTAATTCCTGTTGCAGAATAGAAATTTCCTGCTCATAACTATTTGCTTGCTGCGGCTCAGATTGAATATTACTACTTATTGGCGATATAGAGCTAACTGGAGTGGGTGTATCCTCAAATAAAATTAAAAAGAATTCTTCGTCTGATCCAGCAGATTGAAAGGGAACAACATTAATTTTCACCAGCCTAAGTTGATTTTCTGCCTTAACTTGTATCCCTTCCTGTGTAACTGGCATTTTTTGTTTTTTAGCCTGATGAATACTGCTACGTAAATCTAGCCGCAATTCTTCTCTGGCCATTTTTAGTAAATTAAAACTGGGTTTACCCGGTGCTGGTTGTAAATAGGGACTCGTCTGTCCTCGAAATTGCAAAATATCAAAATCATCGTTGATAATTACACCCACCGGTGAGAATTGATTTAACACAATTCTATCTGCTTCTTTTTGGATTTCCACATCATTTCCAAAACCTTCATTTTCTATCATTTGTAATTTAGCGGTTTCTACTGGATAGTTACGAGCCATTAAATCAATAGCTAATCGGGTAGCTGCAATTTTGCGAGCATAAATCTTGTACTTTTTATCTACCACAGTAAACAAATCCGTAAATTCGCCCACTGTTTCCGAAGTTCCTAACATCAAAAAACCTGTAGGTTTAAGACCATAATGAAAAATTGGCACGACCTTTTTCTGTACAGCAGCACCCAAATAAATCAGCACATTCCGACAAGTGATTAAATCCAGTCGGGAAAATGGCGGATCGTTAATTAAGTTTTGTCTAGCAAAAACACACAGTTCTCTCACTGCTTTATTAATTTGATAGCCACCTTCTACCTGTACAAAAAAACGTTGTAATCTTTCTGGGGAAATATTCCCTACCTGGTTAGGTTTATAAATGCCGGCTCTGGCTTTTTCTATGGCTACTTCATTAATATCGGTCGCAAAAATTTGAATAGGGATATTAATTCCCTTGTTTGTTAAAAATTCTAGTAAGCAAATTGCAATAGAATAGGCTTCTTCACCTGTTGAACATCCAGCAACCCAAATCCTAATAGGATCATCGGTTTTGCGCTTGTTAATAATAGTGGGAAATATTTTAGTTTTTAAAGCTTCAAAAGCTTCTGCATCCCGAAAAAAACAGGTAACAGTAATTAAAACATCGTAATATAAGGCGGTAATTTCTGCCGGTTTATCCTGAAGATAATGCAGGTAATCTTCTAAATTATCCAGTCTATATAACATCATCCGGCGCTGAATCCGTCGCTTTAGGGTATTCTGCTTGTAATAGGAAAAGTCAACACCTGTCGCTGTCCTTAAAATCTGGAAAATCTTTAACAGTCCATCTTTTTCTTCTGGGACAGCTTCAGTCTGTGTCACTGCTGTTGAGTGCTTGATATAGGGATGACTGCTAAGGTTGGCCAGTTTCTCAGCAATTTGTTGAGGAGTAAGGATAAAGTCTACATAACCTGAAGCTACCGCCGTATTCGGCATAGTGCTAACTTTTGCTGATTCCTCACACTGAGCAAAAGTAATACCACCTTCTGCCTTGATTCTTTCTAACCCCCTTGTTCCATCTCCATCACCCCCTGACAAGATAACTCCAATGGCTTTGTTTTTTAAATATTCTGCTAAGGAAAAAAAGAAACTATCCACTGTCATGGGTTGTTGATATGTTTTTTCACGGGGTTGAAGTTTTAATACCCCTTGATTAATGGTCATTGTCGCACCAGGGGGAATCACATAAATATGATTCGGTTCTACAGTCATTCCCTCTTGTACTTCAGTTACAGGTATTTGAGTTGTGCGGGACAGAATTTCTGTTAACATACTTTTTTGTTGGGGGTTCAAATGCTGAACTAGCACAAATCCCATACCCGTATCTGTGGGTAAATGACTCAATAATTGTGTAAATGCTTCTAATCCCCCCGCAGAAGCTCCAATACCGACAATTGGGAATAAATTGTTTTGTTTATCTTGCTCTTTTGGGGATTCTGTAGAGTTAGATTCTTTAGCTTGAGATTTTTTGCTAGACCGATGAAAATTCATGTTATGCACCCAATTAAAACCGGGGTTATAATGTTTGTTTTTATGTTTGTTTTTAGCTTTTTTTAAGGGAAATTTAGTCAAACTCTTGATTCATTTCTATTTTCTTTGAAAATGTGTCAATATTACATATATTTCTATTATAGGCTTTTAGTGAGAAATTCTATAATTTCTCGACGTTGACGAGATAATCAGCAATAGGGAATAACCCATAGGGAATAATAAATATACAAAAATAATTCCTAACAAAATAATAGCAAATAATATAGATTTTGGCTGATAAGCTGTTACACAGCTAAATTGTATAATCCTAATATTCTGAACTCTTATTTAACAGGCAAGATGCCTGTTCCACTTATACAAATTAAATGCACAACAGCTTATTTAACTAACTTTAATCTAAAAATACACTTTTTCCCCAATCCCCAATCCCCAGTCCCTATTCTTTAGCTAGTTTAGCTTTTGCCTGTTGCCAGAGTGCATCCAATTCTGCTAAACTATAATCTGTTAAAGGACGATCTATGACATCTTCCATTTTTTGCAATCTTTGAATAAATCGTAAACTTGTACCTTGTAAACCTGCACTCGGATCAAGTTTATGCCATCTGGCTAATTGAATAATTGCAAATAATAAATCACCTAATTCTGATTCTTGTCTTTCCGGGGTTTCCTCAGCTAATGCTTGTTGAAATTCCCCTAATTCTTCGTGAAATTTATCCCAAACTTCCTCGATATTGTTCCACTCAAACCCTACAGCAGCAGCTTTTTCAGAAATTTTCATGGCTGCATTTAATGGGGGAAGACTGCGACGATAACGATCTAATTTATCACTCAATTTTTGCTTTTCTAAGGTTTCTCCTTTTTCCGCAGCTTTGATAGTTTCCCAATTTTGACGTACTTCTTCTACATTTTCTACTGTGACATCACCAAATACATGAGGATGACGACGAATTAATTTTTGAGAAATACCTTCGGCAATTTCTTTTAAAGTAAAATCACCATGTTCACTAGCTATTTGTGCTTGTAAAACTACCTGTAATAATAAATCTCCTAATTCTTCGGCGATCGCTTTTTTATCTCCTGTTTGAATTGCGTCTACCACCTCATACGCTTCTTCAATGATATACGGTGTCAGGCTTTCCGGCGTTTGTGCTAAGTCCCAAGGACAACCACCATCAGGCGATCGCAATTTTGCCACTACATCAATTAAATCTTGTAACGCTGCCAACGTTGGATTGTGATTTTCTGCCATAATAAGTTAGAATTTTGTGCTTTTTGTGTATTCTGCGGGTAAGTATTCATCTATTAGTAATCAGCTTAAACCCTCCTGACTCCTGCCTCCTGCCTTCGTTAAGACTTAGTGCGGCTTTTGTTAGTTCTGGGTTGAGAACTACGTTTACCACGACTATTAACTTTACGCTTCTTTATTTTGCCACTGGGTAGCAATCCCTGTACACCTTGTTTTTGAAACCTTTTATAAGCTGAACCAGTCCAATCACTCAGAGAATGACTCATAGCACCAAGTTCACACCCCAAAAACAAAGCAAAAAATTCTCCATAATATATTGATATAGTCTTTCCCACACTTTTCCAAACTTCCCCCCAATTCAAAGCCACATTACCCAATTTAGCGAAAATCACCAAAACCAAAATCGCTACAACTGCTAAAAATGTGGTTAGATACACCACCCGCAAAGTAGTACCAATAATTGGACCGTGGGATAAAAAAGACCGATGACGCAGACTTTTTTGATAAGGTAGCCATATCCAACGCAAAAACCCCCAGCGTTGAAACTGACGAGAATAAATATCCAAGTCAGGACCAAACATCAAACCACCAAACATAAACCCACCAGCAACCAACAACGTCACACTACTGCTGCGAGTGGAAATTAAAGTGATACCTGCTACCACAGGTACAGACCAAATAGTAATGCGATCGTGTGTTTGTCCAGAAGGCATATTTTAAAAGTCAAAAGTCAAAAGTCAAAAGTCAAACTTCAGTATACCCAGATCCCTATACCCAGATCCCCGACTTCTGATCTTCATTGATAGTCTCTGGAGAAGATCAGTAGGGGTAATTCATGAATTACCCCCACGCAAGAATCAGGTTTTGAGTTGAATCTTGCCTAAGTCCTATTCCCCAAAAAAAATTTTTTCCCAACCCCTTGCAAAATTTAAAAAGCCTGTGCTATATTAATTAAGTCAGGAAAACACGGGCGGTTAGCTCAGTTGGTAGAGCGCCTGCCTTACAAGCAGGATGTCATCAGTTCGAGTCTGGTACTGCCCACTTCTTTATAAATGCTACTCTATGAGGTTTTTAGACCTTATAGAGTTTTGTTTTTACTATTGATTACTCGTTATACTCTAATTGGCTATGCCAATAGACCTCTCCAAAATAGAATGTATTAATTTGTCATAAGTTGTAGGGGCGAAGCTTATGGGCGATAATTTAACGGAAAAATCAGACATCTAGATATCCCATAAACTTCGACTGCCCCCATAAATAGGTTCCATAATTTTTTTTCTGGAGATGTCTAATATTCACAATCATCATCTGCTTTGAATAGATAATACAAATTTTCAAACATCCTCTAAGATTATCCACCCATGATCAAGACTATAATTTGTGAATTATTGGCAGATGAGTTGGCAGCGTTGCTGGGGCTAAAGAATAAGCTGTTGTGCATTTAATTTGTATAAGTGGAACAGGCATCTTGCCTGTTAAACAAGAGTTCAGAATATTAGGATTATACAATTTAGCTGTGTAACAGCTTATCTGAAAAAACAGAAGCAGAAAAAATAAATTATCCTATCTTGTCCCTTGTGGGATGGGCATCCTGACCGTTTGTAAACTGCTATATTATATGATAATATCTTAATTTTAACGATTCAAGAAAATGGATTTTATTAACACATTGGGATTAGCAGCAGGGACATTAACCACTATTGCGTTTTTACCGCAAATGTTCCAAACCTGGAAAACAAAATCAGCTAAGGATGTCTCTTTTGTGATGCTGATTACTTTTATGACTGGGTTGTTTTTGTGGTTGGTTTATGGGATGATTCTGGGTGCTGTACCGATTATTATGGCTAATGGGATAACTTTATTTTTAAATCTTATTATTCTCTGGTTGAAAATTAAATATAGATAGTATTTGTTCTGTAAGGGTTTAGTTTTGATAAACCCTTGCACTCTTTGAAGATGTAATTTGAAGATGTAATTTGAAGATGTAATTTGAAGATGTATTTTCAGGAAGATTTAACGCAGATGAACGCAGATAAACGCAGATGAAATATTAATTTTGCAGATTGCCGCTGAATCTACTATTTTTTGCTAATTTGGTTTATAATTATATATAGATTACTTTTTATAAAGACCTGTGACATCATCTGTATTTGACTCGGAAAAGCTTTTATTTACCCCAGCAACCCCTAAAAATGACGCTATTCCTTTAATTTTCGCTTTCCCCAATGAGTACACTGTGGGTATAACCAGTCTTGGTTATCAGGTGGTTTGGGCAACTTTAGCGATGCGTGATGATTTACAGGTGAGTCGTTTATTTACTGATATTCAAGAACAACTTCCTAGACATCCAGAAATTTTGGGTTTTTCTATGTCTTGGGAATTAGATTATGTGAATATTTTTAATCTTTTGGAATCTTTAAATATTCCTCTGCGTGCAAGCAATAGAACCGAAAATCATCCTCTCGTTTTTGGTGGTGGTCCGGTTTTGACTGCTAACCCTGAACCTTTTGCCGATTTTTTTGATGTGGTTTTGTTGGGTGATGGGGAAATTTTATTAAGTAGTTTTATTGATGCTTATCAAGAAGTTAGAAACGCAACACGGAAAGTTAAATTAAACAGGTTAGCGCAAGTTCCGGGAATTTATATTCCTAGTTTATATGATGTTGAATATGCTAGTGATGATGGAGAAATAAAATCTATTCATCCTCTTGATAGTCATATTCCCACAGTTATTCAAAAGCAAACTTATCGAGGAAATACTCTTTCTGCTTCTACTGTTGTTACTGAAAAAGCAGCTTGGGAAAATATTTTTATGGTGGAAGTGGTGCGGAGTTGTCCTGAAATGTGCCGCTTTTGTTTAGCGAGTTATTTAACTTTACCTTTTAGAACTGCGAGTTTAGAAAAATCTTTAATTCCTGCTATTGAACAAGGTTTAAAAGTTACTAACCGTCTGGGTTTGTTGGGTGCTTCAGTGACACAACATCCTGAATTTTCTGAGTTATTAGATTATATAAGTCAACCAAAATATGATGATGTGCGTTTGAGTGTTGCTTCAGTAAGAACGAATACTGTTACAGAAAAGTTAGCTGCAACTTTAGCAAAACGTGATACTCGTTCTTTGACTATTGCTGTAGAAAGTGGTTCGGAAAATTTACGTCAAATTATTAATAAAAAATTAGATAATGAGGAAATTATTCAAGCTGCTGTCAATGCGAAAGCTGGGGGTTTATCTAGTTTAAAATTATATGGGATGGTGGGTATTCCGGGGGAAGAATCGGAAGATTTAGATGCTACGGTAGCAATGATGAAAGCTGTTAAAAAAGCTGCTTTTGGTTTGCGGTTAACTCTAGGGTGTAGCACTTTTGTACCTAAGTCACACACTCCTTTTCAGTGGTTTGGGGTAAATAAACAATCTGAAAAGCGGTTACAATTTTTACAAAAACAGCTAAAACCCCAAGGTATAGATTTTCGTCCAGAAAGTTATAATTGGTCAATTATACAAACTTTGTTATCGAGAGGCGATCGCAGACTTTCCCATCTGTTAGAATTAACTCGTGGTTTTGGTGATTCTTTGGGAAGTTATAAACGTGCTTTTAAAGAGTTAAAAGGGAAAATTCCCGATTTAGATTTTTACGTTTATAGTCATTGGTCAACAGAGAAAATTTTACCTTGGAATCACTTGCAAGGACCTTTACCACAGTCTACACTAATAAAACATTTACATGAAGCAACGAGTCATTTTCGTTCTGCTTCCCCAGTTAAATAAAGACTGAAAATTACACATTGAAAAAAATGCAAAATACATCAGAATTTTATTGTGCTTATTGTGGTGAAGAAAACACAACTTTTATTGATATTAGTGCAGGAATGCTGCAAAATTATGTAGAAGATTGTCAAGTTTGTTGTCGTCCCAATATTTTGTATATCAGAATTGATGAAGATACACTGGATATTGAAATAGACACCGAATATGAAGGTTAATTAGGGTTTGCTGAGAAAGTCTTTCCGTGAGGGCATAGGAGTCAGGAGTCAGGAGTCAGGAGTCAGGAGGAGATTTGAAAATTTCTTTGCCATCTCTTGA
>NZ_BJCE01000205.1:0-9741 GCF_005402885.1 Sphaerospermopsis reniformis | reverse complement strand
TTTTAATAATTCTAGTCCAGTTTCTTCCTTTAATTCTCGACAAACTGCACTAGCAATATCCTCTCCCCAGTCTATCATTCCTCCCGGTAAAGACCAACAACCATCATCACTGCGACGAATCAAAACATTCTCCGGTATACCCTTCAAAACCCTTGCACTAATTTCTGTGTTTATCAGCCTCTAACCTTTGATATATCAAGGTTTTAGGTTTATTCAGCAAACCCTACTTAGGAGAGGTTTTCAACAACTCTCCTTATTTAATATCGAAAAACAGTATTTTGGAAATGACTAATCAACTAGATTTTTACCTATACAGCGATCGCATCATTGCTGTTTTGAAACATCTCAGCGCATAAAAAATATATTATATATTCCCTTGGATTTCTACACTAGAAATTAGACTTCAACTCAACAAACATGAACCCAGTAGACTATCTTCGCATTAGTTTAATTGATCGCTGTAATTTCCGTTGTCTGTATTGTATGCCGGAAGGTGCAGAATTAGACTATATCCTGAAACAACAATTATTAACTGATGAGGAACTACTCACTCTCATTCAAGAAGTATTTATCCCTGTTGGTTTTACTCGCTTTCGCTTGACTGGTGGTGAACCTCTACTCCGTCCTGGTGTGGTGGAGTTGGTAAAAAAAATTGCCCATCTTCCCCAAACTCAAGATTTGGCAATGACTACTAATGGGTTTTTATTAGCTCCTATAGCTAAAAGTCTTTATGATGCAGGTTTAAGAAGAATTAATATTAGTTTAGATTCTCTTGATGCAGCTACTTTTGAGCAAATTATCGGTAATCATGGCCGCGGACGTTGGCAGCAAGTCTGGGATGGGATTCAAGCTGCTTATCATGTGGGTTTTGATCCGTTAAAGTTAAATGTGGTGATAATACCTGGCGTTAATGACCATGAAGTTTTGGATTTAGCTGCTTTAACGATTGATAAAAATTGGCACGTCCGATTTATTGAATTTATGCCTATTGGTAATGGTGACTTGTTTGGCGATCGCGGTTGGGTATCTTCTGCCGAGTTACGCGATCGCATTCGTCAACGTTGGGGCTTGACAGAATCTCAAGTTCGTGGTAATGGTCCAGCCGATGTATTTCAAATTCCCGGAGCAAAGGGAACACTGGGTTTTATTAGTCAAATGTCAGAGTGTTTTTGCGATCGCTGTAACCGAGTGCGTCTTTCTGCTGATGGTTGGTTACGTCCCTGCTTACTCAATGAAACTGGGCAAATTGATTTAAAATCTTCTTTACGTGCTGGTTGTAGCACTACTCAATTACAATCACAAGTCAGAGAACTATTAGCAATCAAATCAGAAATTAACTTTAAACAACGCGACTCAGGTACTGTCGGCACTTACACCCGTACCATGTCGCAAATAGGAGGTTAACCTAATTTTAGATTTTAGATTTTGGATTGTGGATTCAAAGAACAACAACTATTCCAATCCAAAATCGTCAATCCAAAATCCAAAATTGAATTATGCTTGACGTGAGTAATATTCCACAACCAGCAGTTCATTAACTTGGAGTGCTACCCATTCTCTTTCAATCACACTATTGACTTTACCAGTCAATTTGTTTTTATCAAATTCCAGGTGATTGGGAAGGTTAGCTAAACCGGGATACTGTAAGTTAGCTTCTACCAATTTTTTGGATGCTTCTTTATCTCTCACACCAATTGCTTCACCGGGACGGCACTGATAGCTAGCGATATTCACTACACGACCATTAACGGTAACGTGACCGTGATTCACCAGTTGACGTGCTGCGGGAATAGTGGGAGCCATACCCATGCGAAAAACTGTATTATCTAAACGCATTTCCAGCAATTGCAGCAATACTTGTCCGGTAGAACCAGTTACTCTTCTGGCTTTACGAACATAGCGGAGCATTTGCTTTTCTGTTAAACCGTAGTTTAAGCGAAGTTTTTGCTTTTCTTCTAGACGGATAGCATACTCAGACCGTTTTTTGCGGTTTTGACCATGTTGACCTGGTGCATAGGCACGTCTAGCACTTTTGCGAGTTAATCCTGGTAATTCGCCCAAGCGGCGGACAATTCTGAGGCGCGGACCTCTATATCGGGACATGAGTTTCCTTATTTAATCCTGTTTAAACTTTACCCAAATATTCTATTATCACATAACTCTTAGCAATTAGCTAGAGTATTTTTGGTTAAATAATAAATACAGCAGATGGCAGATCAATGAGGTACAGAATCAAAATTGCAACCTAGACACCACTAGAGTTTTACTCCTGACTCCTGACTCCTGCTGTATCAGACTTTTGGAAGTATTTGGGTACTGATAATGAAATTCCTTGATAATAGAGGAGTTTCAGCAAATTCTAAGTTAGCATAACTTTGGGTGTTTGGAGAATAGCAATGTTAAAACGCAAAAAAGAAATTAGCAGTTTTTATAACTACAAAAGTAGTCATTTCTGGAAAATGTTCACAATTCCAGTGATGGCGATCGCCGGACTATGGACAAATATCTTGCCAAGTCAAGCTGTGATAAGTTCCTATAGAAATGATTACCGTGCTTGTGCGGCTCAATTATTAAGTGTAGGAGTGACAGCACAAGCAGCATCTCAAGGTTGTGCTACAACCATGCGACCAAGAGAGCTATCTACTTGTGTAGCTAAAATTACCAAACAAACAGAAATTACCCCAACTGATGCCCTTTATTCCTGTAGTCAAGCCCGTCGTGCAGAAGATTTTGCTACCTGCGTAGTCGGCATTAGCAAGAGTACCCAACAGGCAATTAACCAAGCTGCTCTAAGCTACTGTGGACGCAGTTTATTACCTGTTACCTTTGCTGAGTGTGTGGTTGGTTTACGCAAAGAAATTAATTTAACCCCGATTGAGTCTTTAGACCGGTGTATTGATGCCAGTTACCGTTCTATTAGTATTGGGGCTGGATCTACAACACGGCCGGGATTAATACCACCTTTTCAGACACTGCCTATCCCATCAACTCCTGAAGGTAGCATTTAAGTAGGGTTTGCTGAAAAAGTCCTTTCGTTGAGGCAGGGAACATTTGACTTTTGACTTTTGACTTTTGACTTCCGCGAAGCGATAATAGTTGGCTCAAGGTAATATCAGCAAAAATTAGAAGATAACTTCTAACTTTTGTTGATTTAGTCATCTTGATTACCAAAAGCCATTTGTAAAATCATGGGTGTACCGCCATCGCAGTGATATTTATCTGCCCAAGCGCGGATAATTTCATCCAATTCTTCCATCGCTTCCTGCATTTTTTCCAGAGGAATATCCAGTTCTTCTACAGCACGCATAGAATTGGCTTTCCTTTCTGCCCAGTTTTTCATCATCCGAAAATAACGAGCAGTATCTTCGACCATTGTGTAAGTACGTTCTTGGTCGTCTGCTGGGGCATAAAAGGGACGGGTTAGGGCATAAAAGGGCATTCCCCAAGGTGAATCAATGCGTGTCACAGTGCCTGAGTAGAGTAGACGACGTTTGATATGTTCTGCCAAGGCTTCACTCAGAGGCATTTGATGATGCTGGGGTAACTCTTCTTGCGATCGCTTGTGTAGAAATTCAATTAGCTCTAAAAATTCAAAGGAAGTAACTAACTGAGCGTCAGGCAGATTTTTAGGCAGCTTGCGCTCGATTTGTTTTTTCTCCTCACTGGTGAGACTTGTACCAGGAACACGAGACCTTCCTGGTTGCCAAGGATATTTTTCCATCCACACATAAGGCAATTGAATCAAATAGCGAGGTTCTTGGGAACCCAGCATTTTTAGCAATTTACCCTCAGTCAGAGCTTGTCTTACTTCCTCAACAATAATTTTGACTCGCTTCGGCTCCAGGTGGTGCAAATGCCCCGTCATTCGCAGGTTTTGTCCCTGTTCTAGATAGGTCATATAAATTGCACACTTAGCTGCTGTTGCGGCTGCATCTAAAAATGCTCCATGCCTATGGCCACTTGTACGCATGGCACTAAAAGCTAGATAAAGCATGATCTGATCCATCGCACTTGGACCAAGACGTTTGATCAGATCTATGTCGTTAGTCATATTCACAGACAGATGAATGGCACGTTTACGAAAAAATAGTAGTCAAATTTAAACTACCCATTATACACCAAATTGTAATTTTTGTCTTCACTCTCAATGGAGATTTGTTATGGTTTCACCATAAAATAACTATGGTGCTAAATTACCTTGGGTGTAATCATTAATTTTGAACAGTAAAAGAAAGGCTCACCAATAATAACATCAGGTTAACAAAATTGATGGCGTAGCGTGCTGGAGGCATAGCTTTCGGACATAACATAATGTTTAGGGTTTCAGCGATAGGTTATCACCCAAATGCTTCGCCCCTACAAGGTAAAAACAGATTACCTAGCATTACTGAATCTACGCTCTAGGCCGTTGACTTAATCAAACCAACCCTTAGTCTAGCATCAACTTGATCTAAATTGAAGAATATGCACATTACTGGAGGTTTAACTCATACCAATTCTTAATTTTACATTAAGACATTCAGACTTAATTGGGTATTTCCTGGTTAAATCTGTGGAAATATAAAATTATGGTATAAATTTTCAAGTATTTGTACATAGTTTAATTGTTTTTAATCATTTAATTTTTGGCACTGGAAGATTTAACCTTTTGCATTTTTTCCCAGCTGATAGCAACTGCGCCACCAGTTACCAATAAAACTCCCAGAATTTGCAGAAGATCCAATTTTTCTTGAATCATTAATCCAGCGAAAATTACTGTGAAAACTGGGACAACAGCACCAATGATAGCGGAGCGTTGTCCTCCTAATTTGCGAATGCCAAAATTGTTGAATAAATAGCCGCAAAGAGTGAGGACACCTAACATAAAAGCACTTAAAATCACTTCCAATAAATTGGATGATCTAATGGCTAAACTCCAATCACTTGGTAAAGGTACTAATAAGCAAACAAAGCTGAATAACAACATGGTTGCGAAATTAATTAAAGCAAAAGAAACTGGATGCAGTTTCGGAGCGGATAACCTAGTAAGAATTACGTATACAGAAAAAGCTATTCCGGACATAATTCCAGAAATAATTCCTAAAGAGGTATTATTAATACCAGTTGAATAACTACCCAAGATTAATAATTGACCACAAAAAATGCTAGAAATCGCACTAAAACTTAATAAGCCAGGACGCTCACGAAAGAGAAACCAAGCCAAGAGTACAGTGATCATGGGATAGATAAAAAACAGAGCGATCGCTACTCCAGTTGTTACTTGACCAATAGCAATGTAAATTAAAACTTGGGACAAAAATAAAAAGCCACCACTCACAACCGACAACAGTAATACCTGTTTTGTGTTTGTTTTCTTAGCAGCAGCATTTCTGCTAACTGAATCAAATAGACTTTGTAAGTCTTGCCAAACTGGAGGGTGCAAAATAGGAGCTAAAAGTAACATTAAAGGTACAACCACCAATAATCTCAGCATCAAGATTAAGAAAATATTTCCCAATGTTGGTGACATTAACTGTTGTGTCTGGAAGTTTCCTAACAGATCAGAACCTTGATAGAACAGCGCCTTGACAACAACGTTGTAAAGGGATGACATCACCGTTGACAACACAACCAACAGGAAACCTATCTGAACTGAAGATGAGTTTGGGGAACTTGGAGGTTTTTGTTGTCGGGGTGTTACTTCCTGCTGTATTTGTTGGGGAGAGTATGGGTTTAATTTTGCTGGGGAAGACTCAGGAACAAGGACAGAAACTGGTTTTGGTGGATTTTCTGGAGTTGGATTTTCTGATGTTTCTGAGGTTAAAGACTCAGGAACAAGCACAGAAATTGGTTCTGGTGGATGTTCTGAAGTTGGGGTTTCTGGTGTTTCTGAGGTTAAAGACTCAGGAACAAGCACAGAAACTAGTTCTGGTGGATGTTCTGAAGTTGGGGTTTCTGGTGTTTCTGAGGTTAAAGACTCAGGAACAAGCACAGAAACTAGTTCTAGTGGATGTTCTGAAGTTGGGGTTTCTGGTGTTTCTGAGGTTAAAGACTCAGGAACAAGCACAGAAACTGGTTCTGGTGGATGTTCTGGAGGTGGTGGTAATGCAACCACAGCATCTGAGGATGAATTTTCGCTTTTTGGTAGCTCTTGAGTTAATAAAGAAACTCGTTCAGCAACTATTCTCTCTGAAGAATTTTCCGAGAAACCATTTTTGTAGGTTTCGCCCAGTTGCAATACTGTTGGCGCTCCTCCTGTCAAAATTTTCAGAGAATTTGCATCTTTGATGTTCTCTAGTTCCTCTCGTAAACGCTTGACAAATTCTGCTAAGATTTCTTCCCCTTGCTGCTGTTGATCGTACATTCGTAACAACTGCTGGGAAAGATGGCTTTGATAATTTGTTAATTCTTTTTGGATGGAGCTAAAAGCAATTGTGACGGTATCATCCAGATTGTTCAACATCTGACTGACATTTTCACTTATCTGACTAGCTACTGTAGAATTGACTTCAGCCGATCTGAAGGTGGACTGATGGGAAGATTCTCCGGTTATTGATTGATCAGCTAAACTTTTGAGTGAAGATTGCAGTTGGGAAGATATATGTTTTGCCAAAACTTCCGCCAACTGACGAATCAAAACTTGCTGTTCAGTAATTTGTCGAGCTTGCTGTAATTTTTCTTTTTCTTCTATTAATCGTTGAATGTCATTGGCTAAACGGTTTTTTTCAGTTTCGAGCCGCTTTACATCGTCTTGTAAAGTTCTAATAACATTCTGTTGGAGTTGTTCTAAGTCTTCAACTACATCCCAAAGGGCATTTTCTGCAGCTCTGGATAAGTCGCTTCTGTTTCGTGAGTTTTCTGGTCGCTTTTCAAATCGCCCCATTAGTTTCTAACCTCTAACACCTTGACGATAAATCAGTTATCAGTTATCAGTTATCAGTTGTCAGTCTGTTCACGGTTCACGGTTTACTGTTCACTGATAAATGTTTCACAGCCTTGCAGATTGGTAGGTTGTTAAAAACCAAAATTTGTGCGAAGTGTAAATTGCGTGACAGTTTCCGTTGCTTTGAGAAATTAAAATACTGTTCTGGGAATTGTTCTGAGAAAAGTAGAAGATTTTTTATCTCCTATTCAATATTTTAATAAATTGCCCACAATTATGCAAAAATATACTATTTATAGATAATTGCATAAGATGGCAGTTTTCAATTGTCCATGATTTGCATTTGCTGTGGCAGTACATCACCGAAAGTTTTTTGCAAAAAAAACAGTAATCTTACTTAATTTTTGCAGTCGAGAATGTATTGCATTCAAATAATAAGCATTAAGCAAGAATCTTCACAAATTTCAGTTGCATTTTCAGATAATCCGGATAATACTGAAGATTATGGCGCTGATTACAGCACTGATGGGGACTGTAATTACCCAGGCTGCGGCGATCCCCTGGAGGGTTTGAAATTTAATTGATTTGAGGTTTTGTACAAGTCCAATACCCACTACACCACCAACAAGCGCATGAGAAGTGGATACAGGTAAACCTAACCGAGAAGCTAGTAAGATGGTGGTGGCGGTGGCGATTTCGGCACAAAATCCGCTACTGGGTTGTAGAGAGATGATATTTTCGCCGATGGTAGCGATGACTTTTTTACCCCAAATTGCTAAACCTGCAACAATTCCCGCACCTCCAAAGATCATAATCCAGATAGGGATAATTATCCCATTGTTGGGGACGGTATTTGTCTGATTGATGTAGAAAATTACTGCTAAAGGTGCGATCGCATTTCCGACATCGTTTGCACCATGTGCGAAAGCGACGAAGCAAGCACTTAATAGCTGGAAGCGTGCAAATAGTTGTTCAATGGGGTTGGTGATTGGTGATTGGTGATTGGTGATTGGGGAGTTAAGTTTTTTCCAACTATATAATGTAAGTCCTATTACGCCTATTGCACCAGTAAATATGGGGATGTCGTGGGAGGGGATGTTTAAACCGATTTTCTCACTTAAAAAGTTTGTCAGTGGTTGGGTTAAGGTAGGGAGAACTATTACACCAAATATACTTAGTAAAATTGCACTTAACCAGGGAATCCATTCTTGTAGTTGTAAGCGGGGATGAGGTTGGGATAAGATCCATTTTTGAATAAGACTGTAAAAAAAAGCTGCGATTGTGGCGCTGATGACTGGTGTTAATATCCAACCAATGGTAATTAAACCAATAGATGACCAATCTATAGCGTTTTTTCCTAATGCTACCCAGGTAAAACCAGCGATCGCACCGACGACTGCATGAGATGAGGAAATGGGTAAACCGAGTGAGGTGGCTATTTGTAGCCATACCCCTGCTGATATGAGGACTGTTATCATCCCTAATACTAGGGTTTGGGGTGTGGTGATGAATAAGTCGGGGTTAGCTATTTTTGTTCCTAGTGTTTCTGTTACACCATGTCCGAATAATACTGCACCTGTAAATTCTAAGATGCCGGCGATGATGATGGCTTGTGTCAGGGTGACAGCTTTTGATCCTACGGATGTTCCCATTGCGTTTGCTACGTCGTTTGCACCCAGGTTAAAGGCGACGTATAAGGATAAAAAAGCGATTATAATCATTAAACTCTTGATTATGGTACTTTATGTATTTTATGCTCATTATTCTCATGTACCATAAAATCTATAATGTTGGTAATATACTGAGATTATTCAATAAGGCGATCGCTCTTTTTTGTTATTTCGATAAATCAATATTTTTACTATCTTCATTCAACCCTAAATGTAGGGGTTTAGCATTGCTAACCTCCTACATTTTAATGAGATTTTAGATACTTTTATTGACAAACCCGCCAATTCTCTATTTGTAAATTAGGTACTCTTTGAAATTCTCTAACATTGGAAGTGACAACAATATGATGATGACTTAATGCGGTTGCTGCAATGAGTACATCATCAGCACCAATAGGAGAACCTGCTATTTTAAGAATACTTCTAATGTCAGCCGCTTTCTCTGCTTCTTGGGCAGTGAAAGGTAACACTGTAATTGAAGTAAAAAATGTTTCAATTAAAGGCTGAATTTTAATGGCTTTCTGAGGATTAATTGCTAATCCATATTTTACTTACATCACGGTTAAAGATGAGATGAAAATATCACTAGGATAAATTAATTTTATTTGTTTTAATGTATTTTGTTCTCCTTTAACAAAATCACTCACTACACAAGTATCTAGGAGATAACCCATAATTAATCTGTAATTAAAGTTCTATTTCTGGAGGTGGTAATAATTCATCTCGATAGGATTCAAAGATGATATTATCTGCTATACCTTGATGGTTAATAATTATTTCTGGCCAAGTGGTGGGTTTGGTTGGTAAGAATGTCACAAAAACACTGCTTTCTGTAATTCCCTGGGGTGTTTGTGAAAGTTCTATTTTGCCGTTTTTATAAATTCCTGGAATGGTTTGTAACATAGATTTTTCTGAGGTAGTAGTAAAACGATTAGGACTAGCTTTAGTATAATCAAAATTATACTCTGATAATAAATCATTGTTCATAAATCTTTTCTCTGTTTAAATATTCTTGTTTGATATCCAGTTTAAAGGTAGGAAAATGATACTTACGTTTTTTGATGGGAATAAAAGTAAATTCTTCTAAATAGGGTTTGCTGAATAAACCTAAAACCTTGATATATCAAAGGTTAGAGGCTGATAAACACAGAAATTAGTGCAAGGGTTTTGAAGGGTATACCGGAAAAAGTGTGCATTTTTTGGGATTTC
>NZ_BJCE01000204.1:0-9741 GCF_005402885.1 Sphaerospermopsis reniformis | reverse complement strand
CTCAGGACAGGCTCAGGACAGGCTCAGTACAAGTCGCTCAGTACAAGTCAAAATAGCTAAAACCCTTTACCTGTAAAGTTTTCGGATTTATATGGCTAACGCCACGCTACGCTATCAGCAAACCCTATTTACCTCCTGCCTCTTGCCTCGCTCATGATCATAATGTTGGCACAATTCTTTACTAGCTGTGCAGCAAGTTCAAATTGAGGAAATTTTTACTAATTCGTAATTCGTAATCAGTATTTAATAGGTTCAAGCCTACATAAATTGTAATTGCGAATTATGAATTATGAATTATGATGATATGTTTTTTATGATCAAATTGAATTTTACCTTGTTGTTGGAACTGACTCAGTAAGCGTGTAATTGTGACTCTGGTAGTACCACAGATATTGGCAATATCTTCATGAGTGAGGCGAAAACAAAGGCGTGTTCCTTCAGGTACTGGTTCTCCAATTTGCTGTTTTAAAAGTTCTAATAAATGCTGTAATCTTGCTGGTACTTTTCGCTGACCAGCAATAAATAAAAAAGATTGTGTTTGTTGTAATCGCTGTTGAATTTTAGGTAATAGGATTTTATTGAGGTTGGGTGTAGCTGCAATTTCTGAAAGGTAAATTGGTACTACTACTTCGACATCTGCAATGGCTGTGGCTTGGTAAATGGGTAAAGATGTCATACTAGAGCCAAAAATCATGCCTGGTTTTGCTAACCCTGTGATTATTTCTGCACCTGTTTCACTAAATGCACTGAGTTTAACTAAACCATGACGAACAAACCAAATTAATAAAGGAATGAGGGTAATAATTTCTCCTTTGGAATGTTTATGTATAGGACGATTTTCAATTAGGTCGGTGAAATTTTTAACATCTGTTGATTCTACTGGCTGATAAGCAACACTTTTATGTATTAACCAGTGTAATTTCGTCTGTTGCTGATTGGCAACAGATTTGACTTTCAAAGAGGCATCAAATGAATCATCATGACGTGGCTGTAATCGTAATAATATTTCTCGGATTTGCTCAGATTTAGATATCTGATTAATTGTGCTGAAAAAGTAGGAGTGTTGTTCTTGTGAAATGAAATTTGTTATTGGTTTTCCAACTAGAACATTTTGGTCAATGTTTAGTAATTGTGATGCTAATCGGTTGGCTTCTTGGATAATACCCTGTTGATCAGTTACTAAATAAGCTGCTGGTGCAAATTCAAATAATTCTTGGTAATGTTGGCGTTGTGTTTCCAGCAAGGTGCAATTTTGCATGAGTTCTTCGTTTTGCTGGTAAAGTTCCTCAGCTGCTAATTGCAACATTTTTGAGGTGCTATGTAGTTCTTTAAATGCTTGGGGTAGTAGATCAGAGGGAATCCAGGGTAATAAGGTAGCAGTTTGGTATAAATCTGCTAAATACTGGTGTAATGCTTCTGATCGTTGGATAAATAGTTGTATGTTCACTTTTAATTCCCGCCTTTATATGGATATTGAGTCAAAAATTCCATTACTTTAAATTTGGGAAACTTTTTTTATACTCTTTTTAAGGTGTTAAAAAATGAAAATTTATTATATTTTAAGTTTTACTTAATCATTTGGTAATTTGTTTTAACGTTTTATTATTCATATATATATATATATATATATATGAATAATAAGTTTATTGTATTAAAACTGTTTATTTTTTAGCTTTTCTATGTTTACTTGTAGTTTACATTATAATGCTTAATTGATGCGAATAACCAGATTGTTGATATCTGACGCACCCTATTAATGTGCCAGTTGCGTAAGTCGTCCACTGATAACTATATTTGTCTATAGATTGTGCAAATTTGTGGGATACTGAGATTGGTGATCGCCTGATTTTTTGTGAGCTTTGTTGCCATTTTGCTGATCATGCTGGGTTTGTATCTCATACCATTCACTCATGCAATATTCTGACCAACAAAAGCAGTATTCATACCAACAAAAATCACATAAGTTGGAATCTGCTATTTGCTCTCCGTTGGATACAGGTTTGACGCTATTATGAGGACAGTGAATATAATTACTCATTGGTGTTAACTCCTTTTTTGAATGAAAACAACAGCTTTATTAAGTTATTTGTATTACTCAGTTTCTAGACAAATTTGCTTATAAGGCTTTCCAGCAATTTCCCAAGTAAAGTTAGTTTCTATAAATTATCTGGCATTATGAGAGAGTTGATTTATAAGTTGTGAATCTTCAAAAATTTGACTAATAGCTTTTATGTATTCTGCGGGTTATTTTGCTTTTAATGCTCGTCGTGGTGTGTTGATACTATCTACAGCAAGTCCTTCTAACCCGCGATCGCTTCCCACCACTGGAATACCTGCGGACATCGCTTCTAGTACCGCTTCGCAGAAGTCAAAAGTCAAAATTCAAAACCAAGACAGCATAGGATTGTCGGAGATTGAGAATGGTTGGTTTATTTACGCCGTGCTGTACTAGATTTACTAAGAGATTGACCAAAATATCATAGCACCATGTTCCTTTAGAGACTAAAATAAATACAACAACCAAAGCTAACTTTTAATAGCTTATTCAGGAAGCAATGACTAGAAATTTTCATAATAGTTTAGTGTTTAGTGAAAAATGGTACAGATTAGGGTTAACATAATAAAAGTGTGTCAATTTTTCTCTTTTTAACCTAGATTAGTCATAGTTCGCAGCCAGCAACATTAAGCACATGGATACTAACCAGTTAAAATTTGTATTAAAACTATTGGGATGTCCCAACTACCGCGCTGGGTTAAGTTCCAGTGTTTTTGACGCTTTTAAAAAAGATAAAAACAAAATTTGCAGAGATTTGAAAGCACTAGAACTGGTAGACTATTCCCAAGAGATTGCCACAGTAAAAATCAAGGATGCTGGACAGGCTTTGTTAAAATTAGATTCCAGTCAATTACCCATCAGTGATAAAGAACTGAAAGTATTGGAAAAGATCGGTAAAAGTTCTAAAAAAATCGCCCCCAGTGAAATTAAAGTTTCTGGTTTGAAATCAGATGAACGAGAGACGATATTAAACGTATTAAATGGAAGGGGTTTGATTGAAATAGAAATCAAGATGAAAAGAGTTAAAGCTGAAGTGTGGTTAACTCCAAGGGGAATAGAATATTTGCGGGATGAATTTATTACCAATCAGGGTAATAAGCCCACTATTAGTTTAGACTTATTGGGTAATTATATCCGGTTTTTGCGGAAAAATTTACGTCATTCAGAACCAGTTGATTCTGTAGTATCTATCAGTGAAAATTCGGAAATAGAAACTATCAGTAAACCTAGTGATCAACAGGTTTTAGAGACTATTAAAAAATTAGATTATGAACTGGGAACAGAGAATTATTTACCTATTTTTCATTTACGAGAAAAGTTACAACCACCTTTATCAAGGGATGAATTAGATCAAGCTTTGTATAGGTTGCAAAGAAATGATCTAATTGATTTGAGTTCTTTACAAGAAGTTAGTGCTTATACCCCAGAACAAATTGATGCGGGTATCCCTCAAAATATTGGTGGTCAACTGTTTTTTATCATCGTCAACTAACAGTTATCAATTCATCCACATAGTTTGATTATTTTCTGATTATTTTCTTTTTTCCTTAATTCCTCCTCACACCGATTTTTAGATTTAGCAATGACAAACATTAACGATATTATCAAACGTGAAGTCAACCCTTTTGATGTTATCAATTTAAAGCCTACTAATTTTTGGGCGGATCAACAGGATGTAACATTAATGGTTGATTCAATTCATAAAGAAGCAATTACAGAGATAGAATATTTACTAAATTTAGTAGGTAAAGATCATCGTAGTCGTACAGTTTTATTAGTTGGTGATTCTGGTGTAGGTAAAAGTTATTTATTAGGTCGTCTGAAACGCACTCTTAACCCTAAAGCTTTTTTCGCTTATATTCTTTGTAACTGGGCTGATAGTAGTAATATTTGGCGGCATATTTTACGCTATACAGTTGATAGTTTGATTCAAATACCTGAAGGTGAGAAAGAATCACAATTAATGTTATGGCTAAAAAGTTTATCAGCCTTTACAAAAAGTGATATCAAAAAACGAATATTTAATGATAATTTTTGGGAAGCATTACAAAGTAATCGCCAAAAATTTATTAAACATCTCAAGGATACCTATAAAACAGCAGGTATCTATAACCCTGATATCTTTTTTGGTGTGCTGCACGATTTAGCAAATCCCGAATTATATGATATAGCTTGTGAATGGTTGCGAGGAGATGATTTAAGTGAAGAATCCATGAAAGAAATAAAGGTTAAACACTGTATTGATACAGAAGATGCAGCCAAAAATATTTTAGCTAATTTTGGCAGAATTTCCACACAAACCCAGCCAATAGTCTTATGTTTTGATAATTTAGATACCATGCCTCAATCGCCAGAAGGGTTTCTGGATATCCAACCTTTTTTTAATGTTAATACAACAATTCATGGGGATAATTTTAAAAATTTCTTAGTCATTATCAGTGTGATTACAAATACTTTAAAACGCCATTGGGATCGGGTGCTGCCAGCGGACAAAGCCGGAATATATAAAACAATTGAGCTAAAAAGAATTAATATAGAACAGGCGGAAGCACTTTGGGCTTATCATCTCAAACCATTACATCAATTAGCATATCCTCAACCAGAATCCTCTCTTTTTCCTCTCACTCGGCAAATTTTAGAAACAAATTACCCTGCTGGTAAAACCATGCCGAGAAATACATTAACTCTGGGACGTGACGAATATCAAAAATATAAAATTGATATCATCAGTGGTCATATCAAACCTGAACCTGTAGCACAAACAAAAGTTACCATACCCCAACAAAAAGTTACTCCTGATCCCATAATTACTATTTCTTTATCTGTAAGTGATCCAGAAACAACTCAAGCAGAATTTGAATTACTATGGCAAAAAGAATATAAGAAAATTCAGGGTAAAATTACAAAATTATCTCTGTTATCATCATCTGACTTAATGCAGATGTTACAACAAGCTTTATCAGCTTTACAAATCCAGGGAATTAAGCCTAAACTTTTAACTGGAAAATATGCTACTTATTCATTGAGTTATCAGCAGTCTCAAAAACAAGAAAGAGTAGGAATAGTCTGGACAGAAGATTCAAACATGACTACTTTTTTTCATGTTATGAATGCTTGCAAAAATGTAATTCATAACAATAGCTGTAAAACTCTTTATTTAGTCCGTGCTGGAAATGTAGGAAAACCAAATCTTGCAGGAAATCAACTTTATAGAGAACTTTTTACACACACTCATCACCAACACATCAAACCAAGTCTAACAGCAGTTCATTATTTAGCAACATACCAAAGTTTTGTCAATTCTGCCAAATCTCAAGAATTAGTCATTGGTGGGAAAACGATTAATTTACAAGGACTAGAATCTTTAATGCGTGAATCTCAAATCTTGCATAACAAATGTACTTTGTTACATGATTTAGGTCTTGTTGCTGCAACAGAACAAGATACAAATGGTAAAGTTAGAAGAGATTACAGACCTGTAAAAGATTTTATCTTAAATCTCATCAAAACTCAAGGATTTATGGGAGTAAATACGTTAATTTTCCAAACAGCTAGTCAATTTGCTGATGTTCAAGAAACAGAAATTAAAATGTTAATTGATCTATCATGTCAGGAAAAGAAAGCTAAAATTATGAACCCAAAAGCTAAATTACAAGATCAATTAATTTCTTGGAATCCTCAACTATAATATATATATCAACTAATGCACTACCTAACCAAAGATGCGGAAATATATCAGCAAATTTCCCAAATATCCCGACATAAAACTCTATGGATAGATACAGAAATTGCTGATTGGAATACTCCCTACCCCAGATTATCATTAATTCAAATATTGGCTGATCCTACAGACTTAACTGGTGAGTCTGCTTTAATTTTCGATGTTTTAGATAAACCTGATTTGACCGATTATTTTATCAATCAAATCATGGTAAAATCAGAAATTGCTAAGGTTTTTCATAACTCTGGATTTGATGTTAAATATTTAGGTAAAAACCTAGCCCAAAATATTATCTGTACATACCAATTATCTAGAAAAATTACCCGTGAAAAACTACAAGTAAGTAATTTAAAACTCAAAACCTTAGCTGTAGAACTTTGTCAATTTTCTGATGTAGATGTAGAAGAAGGAACAAGTGACTGGGGAAAACGTCCTCTCACTCAAAAACAGCTAAACTATGCAGCAATGGATACAGTCTATTTAGCTGCTGTCCATCGTCGCTTACTACAAATATATCAACCTGAAGCTATTAATGAGATTTTTAATATGGTAAATAATACATCTGAAAATTCATCTTTAACACCGACTAAAGTTAGAGTAGCGTTTGAATGTCCGCGGTTATTTTATCTCAATCATCATTTTGATCATAAAGCAATATTTTTTCCTAAAAATTCCATTTCCGGTATTGGTAATGTTTTTCATAAATTAGCCGATGATTTGATCCAATTACTTTTGATTAATCCCAAAATTAAATCTTTATTAATTGCCGATGTAAGTAGATTAAATTTAGAACAAATATCATCGGAAATTCAACAAATATTTTATACAAATCAATTCTTCCCTTATTTACAAAATATTATCAGTCAAGATGACAGTAAAGCACCTGCTTTATTACAAATTTGGCAAGGAATACAAGGACTGATTAAAAAACTCACAGAGTTATTAATTATCAATCGGCGTTATTGTAGTGCTGAGACAGTAATTAAAAATACTTTTATTCAGGAAGAAAGAACTTTAGAATATTATTTTAATTTACCTGATGGTACACAACAATTAGTTAGAGGTGAATTTGATTGTTTAGTTTTTAATTTTGAAGTTAAACGCCTGTGTATGATAGAGTTTAAAACCTATCACCCTGTAGATCCAGCAGCACAGTTAGCACAGGTTTCTCTGTATAGTTATATGTTATTTCACAAGAAAAAAGCGGCGGTAGATTCTGCGGTTTATTGTGTTTTACCTGAATTTAAAGATTACCAATATTCCTGGGAACAATTAGAAAATACAGTTCATCAATTAATTCCCTACAAACTATTACAAATGCAGGAATGGTTAAAATGGGAATCTCCCAACCCCAACCCACCACCTGCGACAACTCAACCCCATTTGTGTGAAATTTGTCCTCAACAACAAAAGTGTCAGACATTTTTTAATCCTAATGTTCTTAAAGAATGTCTAGAGATGATGATAGATTTATGTGATCGATTAACAATTAAGTCAACTATTAATGCTGAGGAAATAGGGGAATCTGATCCCCCCCAACCCCCCTTAAAAAAGGGGGAGAGTTTACCAAATATTAATGCTGATGAAATTGGAGAATTTGATCCCCCCCAACCCCCTTTAAAAAAGGGGGAGAGTTTACCAAATATTAATGCTGATGAAATTGGGGAATCTTTAGTTACAACTTTGGCATCTTTTAAGGTTAATGTAGATTATTATGGTGCTGATGTAAGTCCGGCATTTATTCGGGTGAAAATTAAACCCCATTTAGGTATAAAAGTGCCTTCAATTTTAAAATTATCTGCTGATTTACAAGTGCAATTAGGGTTAGAATATCCTCCTTTAATTGCGCCCCAAGCTGGTTATGTCAGTGTTGATTTACCACGCAAAGATAGACAAATTGCTAAATTTGAAGATTATATTCAAAAACAGTTTTTACCAGCAAATACACCTGTAAAAATTGCTGTAGGAATAGGTATTGATGGTAATTTATTGGAAGCTGATTTATCTGATCCGAATACTTGCCATTTTTTAGTAGGAGGAACAACAGGAAGCGGTAAAAGTGAATTTTTAAGATCCCTACTTCTCAGTTTATTGTATCGTCATTCTCCCCAACATCTGAAAATTGCCTTAGTTGATCCGAAAAGAGTGACATTTCCCGAATTTGAACAAATTCCCTGGTTATATTCACCAGTTGTTAAAGATAGCGATCGCGCTATAGAATTAATGGAAGAATTATTGATAGAAATGGAATCTCGCTATCAAAAATTTGAAAAAGCTAAATGTAAAGATTTAACAGATTATAATCACAAATTTTCCCCACCTTTACCCCGGATAGTATGTATTTTTGATGAATATGCCGATTTTATGGCAGAAAAAGAAATTCGTACTGCATTAGAACAAAGTATCAAACGTTTAGGTGCAATGGCAAGAGCAGCAGGAATACATTTAATTATTGCTACCCAACGTCCAGAAGCGGGGATAGTCACCCCTATTATTCGCTCAAATTTACCGGGAAGAATTGCTTTAAGAACCTCCAGCGAAGCGGATTCTAAAATTGTTCTTGGTGGAACACAAACAGCAGCAGCATATCTGTTAGGTAAAGGTGATTTACTTTATCAAGTTGGTTCTCAGTTACATCGTTTACAAAGTTTATTAGTAAAAAATATGAAACTACCTTAAAAAAGTCCTTAACTTTTTTCGGGGTATAACCGCATAAAGGAGAAAAGATAGCCCAAAGCAAATTTTCGCATCTACCAAAAGACTAAATTAACCAAAGTTAAAATCTATTAGATAATATGTACGCTACATTAATGGGAATGCGTCAGCAGAGGAAATAAAAATGGGATATGTAATTGCAACTGCAAACATGAAAGGTGGAGTGGGTAAAACTACGGTTACTGTTAATTTAGCCACTTGTTTAGCAAAAAATCACAGAAAAAAGGTATTGGTTCTCGATTTAGATAGTCAAATTAGTGCTACCCTCAGTTTAATGTCACCGATGGAGTTTGCTAAACGTCGCAAACAAAGAAAGACTTTTAGATATTTGATAGATGAAGTTATTAACCCATATCCCAATGCTGAATACAAGATTCAGGATATCATTCAAGGTGAATTATGTAAGCTGCCGGGATTGGATTTATTGCCAGGAGATATCGACTTATATGATGAATTTGTCGTTTCAGAAATGCTGCATAATCAAGCATTAGCCTTGGGTGAACAAGATTTTGAAACTATTTGGAATCGTTTTGAAAGAGTCTTAATTAGAGACATTTTAAAACCAGTTCGGGATGAATATGATTTTATTCTTTTAGACTGCGCTCCTGGTTATAATCTCATGACTCGTAGTGCTTTGGCAACTAGCGATTTTTATCTTTTACCTGCTAAACCAGAACCTTTATCTGTGGTGGGTATTCAATTATTAGAAAGACGCATTGCTAAGTTAAAAGATAGTCATGAACAGGAAGCAAAAATCAATATCAAAATGTTGGGAATTGTCTTTAGTATGTGCAATACTAATTTATTGACTGGCAGATATTATAAACAAGTAATGCACCGAGTTGTGGAAGATTTTGGTGTAGAAACTATTTGTCAGGCACAAATTCCCCTTGATGTCAATGTAGCGAAAGCTGTTGATAGTTTTATGCCGGTAACGTTAATGAGTCCGGGTTCTGCTGGTGCTAAGTCATTTATGCAGTTGACTGAGGAATTATTGCGGAAGTTGTAAAGGCTATATAATAGATCCTCGATTGATTAAAAAAGTCGGGGATCTGAGTTCCCATTCAAGTATTTATGAGTTAAACTCTAGTTTATTGGTACTTATTTTTTACCAAATTTCTCTTAAATAGACCTGTCCGAAATATATAACGGAAAAATGGTAGAACGGTAAATGGAAAATATACCGTGGTTCTACCAAAGATGAAAAATATTACCAATTATATACATATGTACCCAAAACGCGCTAGGG
>NZ_BJCE01000203.1:0-9760 GCF_005402885.1 Sphaerospermopsis reniformis | reverse complement strand
TTCCCTTGGCTCATTAGTGAAATTGATGTTTTAGTGAAGTTTAGACAACAAAAACTTATCTTTATTTCTGCTTGACTACCCACTCAATTCTCCTCAAGGTTTTTTTCGACTTTTTCAGCAAACCCTAATTAAATATCATCTGGGTTAACTCCTAATTCTCGTAATTTATGCGCTAACCTTTCCGCTTTTAATCTTTCCTGATCTGCACGTTGTTTTTCTCGTTGTGCAAACTCTTCAGGAGTTAGCAACCTTTCACCTTGTTGATTATACCAGTATAACCATTCTCTATTTCTCCCTAAATAAGTACCCCTTTCTCTTCCTAAAGCTAAACCAATTTCTGGCATCCATAACTGCCCTTGAGGTTGTAAAATATATTGATGATTTTCTAATTTATAAATCTCCAAAGGTTGACGTTTTCGCCGACCTTGACGATTAGGGACATAAATTGCATAATATAAAATTCCTAACTTTGCATAGTCAATTTTCTTTCTTTCATATTCGCCCCCGTAGGTTTTAGACACAACTTCTAAAGCAAAAATAGGGGGAATATTATCTTCTTCCCACAGTACATAACTTAACCTTCCTTCCTCACCAATAAAACGTTCTACACCCAAACTCAAAAAACCATCAGGAACTAAAGGTGGTTTACTTGGTGCATAGTAAATACCCATATCCACACCAAAAAACCAATCATTTCTATTTTGCCAAACTAAAGCTAAAATTGCTTCTAATAAATTAGGAATTAGGTTTTGTAATTCGTTATCCACTGGAGTATCATCAGAGTCAGGAAGTTCCGCAGAAGATGGAAGACATTGACGCAAATCGTAATTTAACATAATCGTCTTCACTATAACTATAATATGTTGATTTTAACATAAATAAAGTAAAAATAAAAATGAAAATAAAAAATATAACAAAACAAATAGATGTGAGTGTAGAGTATTTATGTTATAATCATTAACAATAAAAAATAATAACTTGAGGATTTTTCAGAATGACTTCTCTTGACAATATCAATTTACCCGATGAATTATATCAACAAATAGTAAAACTAGCTAAGGCTGAACATAACTCTATAGAATCTCAAATTGTACTACTTTTACAAACAGCATTAGAAATAGAACAACAGCAAATAGAATCAGGAAGATGTACTAAAATTTTGAAATTATTAGAAGAAACCCAAAATATTCGTCGTTCAAATCCAGCAGATTTTAAGTTGCGAGATAGTACAGAAATGATTAGAGAAGATAGAGATAGATGACGAATACTTTCAAATTTGTACTAGATACCAGTGTATGCATCAACCTATGTTCTGACTATGTTCTGACTATGTTCTGATCAATATTGTACTGACAGTAACTTACACAAAGTCACATTTTTTTGAGAAAACCCGTAAATTTATAGTTAAAAATACGGAAAAACCCATATCCGTATAATCTCACTGTTCACAAGCTATAGATAGTGTTAGCTTAACAGTATTAACCATCTTATACAGGTAAAACAAATGGCTGTAGGCATCGAAGAACAGGGTAGCAAATTTATCACTACCGAAGCTATAAAAAATCAAGACGGAGAGCAGAAAGTATGGGATGCTGTACGGGGTGCATTTGCAGATAGAAACTGCATTGGATATTGGCGGTATCCTATTTTTTTCAAAGTAGGAGAAACCAGAAAAGAACCGGATATATTAATAGTTGATCGAGAATTTGGAGTATTAGTCATTGCTGTTCAATCTCTAAATATTGACCAGATTACTAATATTAACAGGCAAACTTGGCAATTGCAAAATAGTGACGTTACCGAAATCAATCCCTATCAAATTGTAGAACATCAACTGCGATCAATCATATCCTATAGTGATAGAGAAGCTGCACTTTGGAGAAAAATTAACGGTAGAGCGATCATTGCTTTACCGCATATTACATCACAACAATGGCAAGAAAAAGGTTTTCATGAATTACCCGATATTCCGCCAATTATTTTTCAAGATCAATTAGGTAAAGCTGGTTTAATAGAACGCATTAACCAAGCTAATATTATCATTCCTGGTGAAAATATCGAAGATAAAGATTGGGAATTATTACTTTCGGTAGTTGGCGGTACTCCTGTATTGCGTAAACCTCCCCGTGAACGAGTTGCAACTATAGGAAAAACCCGTTCTGCTGTTATTGACAGTTTACGAGAAAAACTCTATGAAATAGATTTACAACAGGAACATATCGGTAAAGAAATTCCTCCCGGTCCCCAACGTATTCGCGGTATTGCAGGTTCAGGAAAAACAGTTTTACTCTGTCAAAAAGCCGCAAGTATGCACTTGAAACATCCAGATTGGGATATTGCCTTAGTATTTTTTACCCGTTCCTTATATGATTTAATGATTGGTTTATTGGATCAATGGATACGGCGTTTTAGTTGTGGAGAAATGCACTATGATCCCAAAACAAATTTAAAATTACAGGTACTTCATGCTTGGGGTGCAAAAGAACAACCTGGTTTATACAGTACCATTTGTGAATATCACGGAAAAAGACCGGGAACAGTCCAGAATACTAAGGAAAGACAACCAAACCGGGGGTTAATAGATTTAAGTAAACGACTTTTAGAAGAAATCAAAATTGAACCAATGTTTGATGCAATTTTGATAGATGAAGGTCAAGATTTAGTAGCAGATGATGATTTAAAATATGAAGATAAACAAGCAATTTATTGGTTAGCTTATCAAGCATTAAAACCAGTAAGTGAAGATAAAACCGAAGAAAAAAGATTAATTTGGGCTTATGATGAAGCGCAAAGTTTAGATAGTTTAGTAGTTCCTAAAGCTAAGGAAGTTTTTGGGGAAAAATTAAGTAATTTATTGAATAAACAACCTCTATATTCTGGAGGTATTAAACGTTCTGAAGTAATGCGTCGTTGTTATCGCACACCCGGGCAAATTTTAACTGCTGCTCATGCAATGGGAATGGGTTTATTACGTCCTGAAGGAATGTTAACAGGAATTACAAATAAAGAAGATTGGCATAGAATTGGTTATGAAGTAAAAGGAGATTTTCGCCGAGTTGGTCAACCAATTACTATTACTAGAAAACCTCAATTTTCACCAAACCCTATTCCTGAACTGTGGGGAGAACCGGTTTTAGAATTTGAAACTTTTTCTTCTCGTGAAGCAGAAATGACTGCTTTATCAGAAAAGATAATGCACAATATTGTCCATGATGGACTTAACCCCAGTCGGGATATTTTGGTTTTAGTTTTAGGTTCACCTTTGGAAGTAATGGAGTTAGAAACATCTGTTGCAAGTTTTTTAATGGAACAGGACATTGATGTTTATATTCCCACTGCTTTAAAATTAAATGATTTAGTTCCCCAATATCCCAATAATGATCCTGATAAATTTTGGTGTGATGGTGGGGTGACGGTTTCTCGTATTACTCGCGCAAAAGGCCATGAAGCAGATATGGTTTATGTGGTAGGTTTTGATCACGTTGCACGGAATGAAAGTGATGTAAGTTTTCGTAACCAGTTGTTTGTTGCGTTAACGAGGGCGCGGGGTTGGGCAAATTTAAGTGGTGTAGGTAATTATCCCATGTATGATGAGATGCGGAAAGTCATTGCTAGTGGTGAGAGTTTTACCTTTGCTTATAAGCGTCCGCCTAAGCGGGATATTGGGGATGGGGATTGATATTTTATAAGACAGGGAATGGATGACAGGGATAGACGACAGGGAATAAATTCCCTGTCTAAAAGCTCAAGTCGGTTTTAACCGACTATTTTTATTTTATTTCTCTGCTTTCTCTGCGTCTGGAGTGGTTCGTTTGTCTTTATTTCTTATTCCCATATAAGCCAATTATGATGATAGCAGTTTGCTGTTATTCGATTAATCTCAATATTAAAAATGATATTTAACCGGAGTCAGAGACTCCTGATAGCATTCCCAGTCTGGAGACTGGGAACGAGATCATATAAAATATTGATTAAATACTATCAGGATCTACACCTAAAGCTCTCAATCTTTCTGCTAATAATTGAGCGCGTTGTTCAGCATTTTCAGCCCGTTGTTTTTCCTGTTTTGCTCTTTCATCACCAGTCATTAAAACATTATCATCTTGATCACACCAACGTAACCAAGTATCATTCCTACCTTCAAATTCTCCCTCCCATAAAGTTAAACCTAAACCAATTTCTTCTAACCAATTATTTGTAGTTTCTACATATCGTCTGGCTTTGAGACTATAAACTCTTAAAACTTTGTCTCCTAAGTTTAGATTAGGATCATAGACGACATAATGATAAACCCGCATTTTTTCATAAATTTTTAGCTTTTTATCTAATTCCTCACCATTTTGATTAGAAACTATTTCTATCACTACTTCTGGGGTTTTACCAAATTTCCAAACCAGATAACAACGATTTTGTTTTTCCCACCAATTTTGCGGTGTTTCTACATCAAAACTCACAAATACATCGGGAACTATGGCAGGTTCACCATAGGTATGGTAGACACCAACATTAGCTTCAGCTAAAAAAACCTGATTTTGCAAAGCACTGTAAAGAGAACCGACTAATAAACGTTGTTGTTTGGCAGATGCGAGATTATCCACTGGTGTATCATCTTCTGTAACTAGCAAATTGGCATCTGGTACGTCGCAATTATCAATATCCTTGATTAAAACTTGCTCAACCATGATTTTATCCACTATTTGAGGACTCTATTAACTGATCCTAACTTATTCCAACAAGAGAACGTAATGGCCAAATTTAGTGGCTAGTTTTCGATCATAGGTCAGTACCTGAGTATCAGATTGAATTGCTGCTGCTACAAATAACGTATCATAGAAGGAATGACTTGATTCCACTGCTAGTTTTAAAGCAATATCCCGAATTTGAGAACTGGAAATTATCACATCAACTAATGCCTCAGCATCCAGCATGGAATCTAAACCTATTTGCAATGGTAATTGTCGAAATTGTATCCATTGCCAAATCACATTACCCAACTCAGCAAACAACGAATCAGGTACGATAATTTGATCTACAGATTCTAAAGCAGCGATCGCCTGTTCATACTTGTCCTCTACGCGCAAGAGGGCATAAGCAAATACCATCGTATCAATCACCATCACAGTCTTCCTTCTGACTTCCAAGACTGTACCCGACTTTCCGCTTCCATTGGTAACACTTCCGCCCGTTGACGAATACGAGTAAGCACTTCATCTCTTTGTCCATAGCGTTTTTGCAACAAATCGCGGACTTCTTGCTCCATAGAAACCCCCTTTTGTGCTGCTAAACGTTTAATGCGCTCCACTAACTCATCAGAGATATTGCGAATAGTAATTGTTGCCATAGATACTCCTTTGGTCGTGCTAGTCTACTACCCGATCATAGTTAAATTTAAAATTACCTTGATAAAAAATTACCTTACAAATAAATGTTAATAACAATCTAAATTCAAAATAAATCCAGGTAATATCTCTTCACCTAATAACTCAGTGAGTAAATTTCTGATTTCTACATCTTTTCCTAAACGATAAATTTCTACCTGTTGTTGTTGAGGATTGATCAACCATCCTAATTTTACCCCTGCATCCATATATTCTTGCATTTTAGAACGCAGAGTTTCTATATTATCTGTTGCTGATCTTAATTCAATCACAAAATCTGGTGCAATGGGAGGAAACTTGCGTTTTTGTTCCGGGGTTAATGCTTCCCAATGTTCTTTTTTAATCCAAGCAGCATCAGGAGAGCGATCGCCCCCATTTGGTAATTTGAATATAGTCGAAGAACTAAAAGTATAACCCAATTTTGTTTGACGATTCCAGAAAACTAAATCGGCAATCATTTCTGCTTCTCGATTCCCGCTTTCTCCCCCCACTGGTGGCATAATAATTAAATCTCCTTTTGCTGTGCGTTCAAATTTTAAATCACTGTTTTTTTGACATAGTTGATAAAATTGATCATCGGTAAGATCAACACTATTTAAGTTTAATGTCAAAGTATTAGTAACCATACAAATAACCCGTTTGTGTATCATCTTCTGTAACTAGCAGGTTGGTATCCGGTATATCACAATGATCAATATCCTGGATTAAAAGTTGCTCAACCATAGTTTTCTCTACTTTATCCACTACTGATAGAGTTTTTAAGATTATAACAGGTGACAGGTGACAGGTAACAGAAATAAAAGTCTAGAAATTAGAAGAAAAAATATATCTTCTCCAAGTATATCTTAAACCCTCATTTCTCTGCGTTCTCTGCGCCTCTGCGTGAGACATAAAAAATCTGAAAACAGGAAACGAGATTTTATTGATAAACAAAAACCGGAACTCTTTTATATGCAGGTGTGCCACTTTTCGGATCAATTTTCCCCTTAAATAATATATTTGCTTCAGGATAAAACATAAAAGCCACCCCTTCACGAATTGCACCAGAAATAATTTCTATATCCTCTAATTCTCCCCCATCTCCTTTAACCTTCACTCGTTGATGTGGGTGAAATCCTGCTTTTTTAATATCCAAATTATTCATCAAAATACAATGACGATGGGGCATATTTCTATATTTATCTTCTTGTTTATAAACTACGGTGTTATGTTGTCCATAACTTCGCCCTGTTCCTAATATCAATACAATTCCTGCCTGATTTTCCTCAATGCCAAAATCTGATTTTTTAGGTGTTAATAATTGGGGTAAGGGTGTTACAAACATCTGGGCTTTACCATCAGGGGTTTTAAATTTCGGTTCTGCAAAAATTCGCCCTTCAATGGTAAATTCTTCTTTGTTTTTATCAATTTCTCCTATTTTTTGATAACCAGGTATGGTTTTAGCAATTAGTTCTCTGATATAAACAGTATCTTGCAATTTTCGCCAATTAATTGGATTTTCCCCATGTAGACGATAGGCAATTTCTGTGATCAATTCTATTTCGGAAATCAAATGAGAATTATGGGGTTGTAAATGACTTTTACCTTCATCATTTAACCTCACAAAGTTATTACCTGATTCTGTTGTGGTTTTATGGGGATTTTCAAAACGATTGAAAACTGGTAATATTAATGTTTGGTTTTTTCCTAGTCCGTGAAAATGTCCTAAGTTGGGTTTGGTAGATACATAAAATATGGTTTCTATTTGCGATAATGCTTGTTTTGCTTGTTGTAAATCAGGGTTTGCTGCATACAAATTACCACCTAAACAAAAGAGAGTATCTACTTGACTATTTTCTGCTGCTGCTATTAAATCACGGGTATGATAACCTGGTGTTTCGCTGAGAGGTTTTCCTAATAATTTTGATAGTGCTTGTTTGATTTCTTCTTGCAAGTGAATAGTTACACCCATTGATCCAAATCCTTGGACGTTTGAATGTCCTCTAATGGGCATTGTTCCTGATCCAATTTTACCCGCGTTTCCTGTAATTAAGGCGGTATTTGCTATACTTAATATGTTATCAACTCCGTTTTCTTGTTGGGTTACACCCATCGCCCAAGCAAAAACTACTTTTGATGATTTACCGATTAAAGAAGCGGTAGCGGTGATTTCTTCATAAGATAAACCGCAAGTTTGGGTGATATTTTCCCAGGTTGTGTTATTTGCATATTCTACAATTTCTGCCCAGTTTGTTGTATAGGATTGCAGATATTCTCTGTTAACTAAATTCTGCTCAATTAATGATTTTTGTAACCCTACAAATAAGGCTACATCACTACCGGGAATAGGTTGTAAATATAAGGTTGAGATATCTGAACCACCTGTGAGTAATGATTTGATGGGAAATGCAGGGGAGGCAAATTTAACTAAACCGATTTCTATTTGGGGGTTAATAATAATTACTTTACCACCTCTGTCCCGCAATTTGATTAATTCGTTCATTAATCTGGGGTGGTTTGCTGGTGCGTTAGAACCTATTAATACTACACAATCACTGTGTTTGAGGTTTTCTAAACTTACCATTGATGTACCTGAACCGAAAACTTTTTTTAAGCCTACTGTTGAGGGGGCGTGACATAAATCGGAACAGTCGGCTAGATTGTTACTACCTAGCGATCGCATTAACAATTGTAATAAATAAGCAGCTTCATTTGATGAACGTCCAGAACTATAACTAGCGATTCTTTCTGGTGTTATACTAAAAGCTTGTGCTGCAATTTGATAAACTTCTTCCCAGCTAATGCGTTGATAATGGGAAGATCCGAATCTGAGAATCAGAGGATAAGTTAATCTACCTAAGCGATCGCATTCTTGAGAAGTCAGTTTTTGTAATTCATTAATATTATATTGTTGGAAAAATTCTGGTTTTATTCCTGGTTGCAATTCGGCTGATATAGCCTCTACACTTTTAGCACAACGTTGTAAATATTCTCCCCCTTCATTAACAAAACCCCCTTTTTGTCCACCCGTACCCCATGCACAGGATAAACAGGCGCTTTTATGATTCAGGGTTTGCCATAATTTTAACCCTTGGGGTGTTAATGTTTGTTCTACCCAGTATTGAATCACTGGTAAACCACCGCCTGATGATAGCTGAGACTTGCTTTCAGGTAATTTATCCATAAGGAGATCAAGGAGTTGGGAGATCAAGGAGTTGGGAGATCAAGAAGTTGGGAGTTGGGAGTTGGGAGTCAGGAGATTAACGATAATTTCACCCATCACCCATCACCCATCACCCATCACCTATTCTGCTTTATTCGCTGCTCTGTTAGCACGGGCTTCTGCGGAGTTCATGACTTCTGCAAAGTTTTCTACAACTTCACCGGGGTAGTTTTCTAATACTCTAGTAGAAATAGCGACTCGACCTTTACCTTCATCTAAGTCAATAATTACAGCTTTAACTTGCTGACCTATTTGAAAGACTTTTTCTAAAGAGTCAATAAATTTTTGGCTGACTTGTTTAATGTGAAGTAAGGCGCTAACACCATCTAAATCTACAAATACACCAAAAGGCTTGATACCTGTAACTTTGCCTTCGACTAATTGACCAATTTCTAATAAACTAAAGTTGCTAGAACGAGCGGCTAAACGTTGGGAAAGAATCAGTTTTTTGTTATTGCGGTCCACTTCTAAAAAACCAGCGGTGAGAGTTTGACCTTTAAGTGCTTCTAAATTATCACGTTCGGCTAGATGCGATCGCGGAATAAAACCCCGCAGGGAAAGAACTTCAACGTTAACACCACCTTTATTGACACCGATTACCCGCACTGGTACTGTTTGGGAACTTTCCTGCATTTGGGATAATTTTTCCCAAATGTGCTGAATTTCCAACTGCTTGCGAGAAAGAGTAACTTGACCTTCCGCATCTTGTTCCCGGATAATCAAAAACTCTAGTTCCTCATTCATCGGTAACACTTCCGATAAATCAGTTACTGCTCTCAACGAAGCCTCATCTCGCGGTAAGAAAGCAGACGACTTACCACCAATATCAACATAAGCGCCATCATGGTCAAGTTGAAACACCTTACCATGTACAACTTGTCCCTTTTGAAATTGGTAATCGTGTTTTTCCAGTGCTTTGGCAAAATCGTCCATTGAAAAAGACGAATTGGCTGTTTGAGAAAGTTTTGATTCGGAATTCATGTTTTTTGAAGATTAATTGTTATGAAAAATTGGTAATGGGTAATTGGTAATTGGTAATTGGTAATTGGTAATTGGTAATTGGTAATTGGTAATTGGTAAAGTTCTTTTAGTACCCAGTCCCCAGTCCCCAGTCACCAGTCACCAGTCTCAGGTCTCAAAACGTCAGGCAACAGTTATGAATTTACAATCGCCAGTGAGA
>NZ_BJCE01000202.1:0-9767 GCF_005402885.1 Sphaerospermopsis reniformis | reverse complement strand
GGGACTGGTGACTGGTGACTGGTGACTGGTGACTGGGGACTGGTGACTGGGGACTGGGGACTGGTGACTGGTGACTGGTGACTGGTGACTGGTGACTGGTGACTGGGTAATCAATTTTATGTTTTCTAATCAACTATTCCCAATTCCCAATTCCCAATTCCCAATTCCCAATTCCCAATTCCCTAATTAATAACTTTTACGTACTATTGACCCGCCAACAAACGCCCCTAATATTGTACCTGTCCATATTCCAGCTATACTACCCTGCCAAATTGCTCCAGGTGTGACTACGACATTACAAACTTGCTGGAAACCCCAGCCTTGAGTTTGACATTTTTGGTTATGCAACATGGAAGTAATTTGTGCAGCCATTAAACCACCAAAAAAGCCAGATGATAGGGCTACAAAAGTACAAATTAGAATGCGTTTTTTGATCATTGTGATTGGTGATTGGTGATTGGTGATTGGTGATTGGTGATTGGTGATATGGGGGGATTGGGAGAAATAACAATATCTTCTCTTACACTCTTTCTTTCTGTCACCTGTCACCTGTCACCTTCTTCAACCAGTATTTCTCATTCCTGCGGCAATACCGTTAATAGTTAACAATGCTCCTCGCAGTAACTCCCCTTTGCTGTAACGAGAGTGAATTATTCCTGGTGTGGTGCTGTTCTTGTACTGTCGTAGGCGCTTGAGTAGAGAAACTTGAATAAATCCTAACGGTACAATTGTTCCATTACGTAACTGTACTGAACGCTGCAAAATCGGATCACCGTCTAAAAGTTTTTGGTGTCCGGTAATTTTTAAGACTAAATCCCTGGTGAGATAGAACTCACTAGCAATTTGCTCAAACACTTTCTCAAAACGAGGTTTGTCTTCAGGGTTAGACAATTCCTGTACGTAATGTCGCGCCATTTCCATGTCTACTTTCGCTAAGGTCATTTCTGCTTTAGAAATCACCATTTTGAAGAAAGGCCATTTGACATAAAAGTAACGCATTAATTTTAAGTGTTCTTCCGGTTGCTCGTTCAAGAACTCCTGTAAAGCTGTACCCACACCATACCAGGAAGGTAACAAGAATCGGGTTTGTGTCCAACTAAATACCCAAGGAATCGCTCGTAAACTGCTTAAATCCTTTTTACCAGATGGTCGTCGCGCTGGACGAGAGCTAATTTGCAGTTGGCTAATTTCTTCGATGGGGGTAACTTGATGGAAGAAGTCGATAAAATCGGGTTGTTCGTAAATGAGAGCGCGATAATGTTGACGCGACGCATGAGCTAATTCTTCCATAATCTCATTCCAAGGTTCAATATCATCAAACCCGGTTTTCAACAAACTAGCTTGTACAACTGCACTGGTAATAGTTTCAACGTGATACAGAGCTAGATCCAACAAAGAATATTTAGAAGCTAAAACTTCTCCCTGTTCAGTGATCTTGATCCGTCCATTAATACTATGTCCTGGTTGGGCTAAAATCGCCTCATAAGCAGGTCCACCACCACGACCTACCGATCCCCCCCGTCCGTGGAAAATTCGCAGGTTTAAACCGTATTCTTCCGCAATTCCTTGCAGGGATTTTTGGGCTTTATGAATTTCCCAGTTACTACTTAAAAAGCCTGAATCTTTGTTACTGTCAGAATACCCTAACATCACTTCTTGCAAGTTGGGGTTGAGGATGGAAGATTGGGAAATAGGGAGACTTGCACTGAGCGACTTGTACTGAGCCTGTCCTGAGCCTGTCCTGAGCCTGTCCTGAGCGGTGTCGAAGGGCGGTGTCGAAGTGTGGGGAGATGGGGAGGAGTTGTCAGGGTTAATTTCTGCATAACCCCCAGCTAAGAAAGCACGATACAATGGTAGTTCAAACAGTTGTCGCATCACGCTTCTAGAGCGTTGTAAGTCTTCTACAGTTTCAAAGAGTGGTACAACACGAATAGTTCCTACAGCGATCGCTGGATCAAATAACCGCGCTTCCTTCGCTAACAGCAGCACTTCCAAAACATCGCTAACTTCCCTGCACATACTGATAATGTAAGTTTGGCAGATGTTAATGCCAAATTCTTGTTGCAGCGATCGCACCACCCGGAAAGTTTCAATTACATCATTAGTTTTTTCCGAAAATGGTAATTCTGCGGGAATTAACGGCCGTCTGGTTTGCAATTCTCCTGTTAACCAAGCTACCCTTTGTTCTTCTGTGAGTTCGTTATAAGATTGGGGTAAAACTTGTAAGTATTCAAGAATTTCATTAATCGTATCAGAATGACGAGATGATTCTTGACGAATATCTAACTGGGTAAGATTAAAGTCGAAAATTTCTACCTGACAGATCAGATGATCTAATTCTCCACAACTTAAACCTGTTTCCGTCAAATTGCGTTGAATTAATCGCAGTTCCGCTAAAAATTCCCCCCCAGAACGATACATGGGAGAATCTTCATTGCTTGGTGTTTCCCGATTATATAAAGCCAGATTGCGATCGCGGGTATTTTCCAACCTTCTTAACACATAAGCCAGCTTTAAGCGATAAGGTTCTTGACGATAACGCAAAGCTAACGCATCGTAGACATCACTCAAAATAGATTGATCTAATTCTAACGACTCCAACAAATCTGGAAGTACATCACTCCAGTGCATAGACACACTTAATAATTCAATCAGATGCTTCACCGATTGAATGTATCTCTCTAAAACCATTTTCCGCTGATAACAAGCGGTTTTCCAAGTAACTTCCGGTGTTACCGATGGGTTTCCGTCTCTATCTGAACCTACCCAAGAACCAAAAGAACAGAAATTTTTACTGGGTGGTTCTAACCAAGGAAATGTTTGTTTTAGAGAGTATGTGAGACGTTTGTAAAGTTGGGGAATACCATCAAATAACACTTCTTGGAAGTAGTGTAAAGCATAATCTACTTCATCCAATACAGTTGGTTTAAACTGATGTAATTCATCAGTACGCCACCATAGACGAATTTCTTCTAATAATCGCTCTTTCACCTCTGCTGCTTCCCAAGGATAGCCACCAGAACGAGTTTCCGCGCTATCTAACTGTTGTAAGAGACTTACTACTTGTCGCTGCTTATCGCGGATCGTGTGGCGGACTATTTCCGTGGGATGGGCGGTGAAAACCAACCGAATATCTAGTTGAGAAATTAAACGCTGAATTTGCTGGGGTGGTACATTCAGTTTGAATAATAGAGGAAATAAAGCTGCAAATGTACCTTTTTGTGTAGCTGGTGTTGTATCAGTCCAACTGTGAGATATGGGATTTCCTCCCCATGACTTAGTAACAGGTAAGTCGTCTTCTCGTTGGTTAGTCGAATAAACAATATTGGGAATATTTTCCTGATCTATGCTGTCTGAGTCAGAATAGCGGCTTAACTGTTGCTTTTGTTCATATTCCTGCTCAATGATATTAATCAATTGAAAATAAAGAGCAAAAGCACGAGCAGCACGAATGGCCTCGTTAATATTTAGCTGTTCAATTAGTTCCACAGCTGACGAGGCTTGATCATTGGTAGCTTGTCCTTCCGGTGAACACAAATCACGCAACTGCCGTAATAGATCCACCATTTTTTGGCCGCATTCTTGCCGCAACACCGACTCCCACAATTCTTCTACTATCTGTAGACGATGACGTAAAAATAATTCAGACATAGGGTAGATATTCGCTGATGGCGAGGAGGAGTATAAAATAGAACCCATATTCTTTGCTCTAGTAAAGCCAATTAATGCCTACAATTTTAGTTTTTTGCTTTTTGCTGTACCAGGGAACTGGTGATTGGTGATTGGTGATTGGTGATTGGTGATTGGTGATTGGTGATTGGGAAAAATATAATAATTACCCATTACCCATTACCCATTACCTATTACCAAAGAAATACCACAATCAGAAAATGAATAAATTGAGTGATGAGGATTACCCAGAGCCAATAAATGGTTATATATAGTTGTTAGCTGTTGTTAGATGTTGTTAGCTTTGGTTTAGTTACTACTGATCTGGGAAGTTGAGAATAGGTAGACGATCGCCTCTAAATACCTCTTCACTAGCTTCTCCTATAGCTTTGAGTGCTTCACCAGTTGCTTTATCTGCTACAAGTAGCAGTAGCATAGATGCCGTAGCTATTTGTAAGAGACCAGATTGGGGAATACTAAAAAAGAGCCAATTTAATCCGGGGGTGGGTGATGGGTGTTGGGTTACAGATGACATTGCTAATTCTTGATGATGGCCAGATGAGTAAAATAGACGCAAAACTCAATCTTGAGAGGACGTGCAACCTTGTAAGACTATCTTTGCCGATTTTGCAAGCTCCAATGGTAACAAAATTGTTAAAAAGAAACTGCAAAATGTGATAAATCTATGGTTCTAGTTTACAAGTACAGGCAAAATCCCCCAATCCTCGCTTCCTGTTAAAGTTAACTTCATAATGAAAACATTATTACTAGATCGCCAGCAAACCTTAGTGCAGTGGGTAAGCCAAGCAACAGGAATTAACACTTTCGGGGTGAAAGTTCGGTTGCTAGGAAATGACCTGCATATCCTTTGTGAAGGTACAGACTGTCCAAAACGTTGGCACACACTCTATGACTTGTTGCAAGCACTTGGACAAACAGATTTAGATAGTCTCACAAATGAGGAACAATCCTCAATATACCAAGTATTGGTCTATGGTCGAAAGAAAGGAGAACATCGTCCTCAATGGTGTCATAGAGTCTATTTAAATCAATTAGATCGACATCTAGAGCAAGCAGAACAAGCACTTTTATTAGAAACCAAAAAATCCAGACTACCTGGTGGGGCGCTGATCGTCTCTAATGAAAGTTTGGCACGACAAGGCAACCCCGATGCGATCGCTCGTTATCTGAGTGAAAACCTAAGTAAGTTGGGTGTAGCAGTACAGGTTAAAAGCAAGCCCTACGAGTCTAAAGCCAACTCTCAAAAAACAGGTAATCGTCTCTGGATATTTTGCCAATCAACTTATAGTCCTGATGCCACATTATTAGCTGAACCAGTAGCCCAACAGTTACGACATCTCAAGCTGGCTGGTTATCAAGATGCTGTTATTGTCTCCCAAGTTCGGGGTGAAAGTGAGCCAGATTGGCGGTTAAGGGTGGATTTAACCCCACCGGAAACCATGCTCAAAGAATGGGCGCGCTGGGGAGATATACAAGCGATCGCTCGTTTGTTAACTGAAGTTTTATCAGATTTCCAAGTTACCGTTCAAGCTTCTTTAAAAGAATTTACCTTACATATCTTTTGTACTCCAGCAGTTGACCCTTTAAAAAATGCTCCTGCACCAGAAAAGGAAGTTTGTTTACCTTTAATTATCTCTCAGTTAGAAAAAATCGCACCCCAAGGCATTCTGGCCGCTGCTGTCTACGGACAAAAAACAGAAGATAAACAACCTGCTTGGGTAGACTGGTTATCTTTACCCGCTGCACAACATCCCGCCTTAGCAACATCCAGCTTAGAATTAGGTGCTGCCGGGGATGAACCAGCGATCATTTTCCTACTGGAGCGTCTGTTAAATCAGGATATGGATTGGCGGTTAAAAACAGGCGGCATTCGCGTTTTATTACTGCGTAAGGGTGATTTACTACACATTATGTGTGATGCGCCCAATTGTCCCAAACGCCAGCAAGTAGCCAGCAAAGTCACCCAATTTATTCGTCAACTCAGTATTGTCGGTGTTACTGGTGTGAGAATTTATGGTCGCCGAGCCGGTGATACTGAACCTGTTTGGCATCATGGAGTTGATTTTGGACATCGCCACAGATTAGTACCAGAAGCTACACCCGAATTTGCAGCTACGGTAGAATATGTCAGTGATTTACTGCCTAAGGAAACCAAAGAGCCAATTTTGCGTCCTGATTTAACAACTCAGGAAGTTCAAAACTTGGTAACTGAAGTAACACAAGATTGGCTGAAAACTGCTCATCAACAAGTCAGAAACTTACTTTTAGCAAGCCAACTGTTTACAGCAACTAACCAATCAACTGAGCAAAATCCCGATGAACAAGGACTCTGGGGAAGTTTCATCTGGGTAGCTTTGGGATTAATACTCGTACTCCAAAGTGATTGGATCTTAGGTGACGTTACTACTAAGATTGGACAAAATACACCCAAAGTTACTGGTGTTTTAACATCTCCATCCTCACAGTCTCAGGTCTCTTTAACATCAGAAAAAAATCAAAGTCAAAGAACAACATTTTTTACCAGCAATAACAACACAACATATTCTCAGTTTGGTAATTCTGCTTTTAATGCTTCTGCATTTACCCCAGCTGATGATACTCCATCAACAAATCTACCTGCCGCACCATTAAAACAAAAAGCCAATGCTACTGCTATTCTCTTGGCTGCAAGATCAAATTTACCCAGTTTTAATGCTAGGCAATTAGATGAACAATTCGCACTTTATAAACAGCGTCTAGCAACAGATGGAAAGCCACCAGATGTCCTAATTATCGGTTCTTCTCGTGCTTTGAGAGGAGTTGATCCTGTTGCCCTTTCTAAAGCCTTGTCCACTCAGGGTTATCCCAAAGTTGACGTATTTAATTTTGGTATTAATGGTGCTACAGCCCAAGTTGTAGAATTTATCATTCGTCGAGTTTTACAACCCTCGGAATTACCAAAAATGATTATTTGGGCAGATGGTTCTAGAGCTTTCAATAGTGATCGCAAAGATATCACTTTTAATGCTATTGCTGCTTCCAAAGGCTATGAAGAGGTATTAAAAAGAGCTACACAGCCTGTTAACAATAATTCATCCAGCCAACAAGCAAATGCAGTGAAAGATAAGCTAACTAAAGATACACCAGTAAATGTTAATACTTATCAAGTGACTAATGATTTTTTAAATCAAGCTTTAGTTGGTATATCTGCCAGCTATGAAAATCGGGGACAAATCAAGGCTTTATTGCAAAAACAACTTAACTATTTACCAGTTATTAATAACTCTCAGCAAGTCAACTCAAAAACCGAATTGACCAGCGATACACAAGAGCAAAATTCCCAAGCAGCCGTTGATTTTGATGGCTTCTTGCCCTTATCTATTCGTTTTAATCCTGCTATATATTATCAAAACCATCCCAGAGTAGCTGGAGCTTACGACAATGACTATAAAGATTTTCAACTAGCAGGTAATCAAGACACAGCTTTAAAATCAATGATAGAGTTTACCAAAAATAAAAAAATATCATTAGTGTTTGTCAATATGCCATTAACAGGAGATTATTTAGACCCAGTGCGGTTAAAATATGAACAAGAATTTCAAAAATATATGTTAGATGCTTCCACTACTAATAGCAATTTTATCTACCGCGATTTAAGCCAAATCTGGCTCAAAGCACATGACTACTTTTCTGACCCCAGTCACCTCAACCGCTACGGAGCTTATGAATTATCTAAAAGGTTGGCTATTGATCCGATGATACCCTGGAGTTTTAAATAAATGGTGATTGGGGATTGGTGATTGGTGATTGGTGATTGGGGACTAATAACTAATAACTAATGACTAATGACTAATAACTAATCACTAATAACTAATCACTAATAACTAATCACTAATAACTAATAACCAAAGAATGAAATTTATATCACCTTTTTACGCGCTGTTTTTGCTGAGTATTCTTTGTATTTACTGGACTGTAAGCGAACAAAAATTAAGATTATGGACAATACTGGTAGCTAGTATTGTATTCTACTCATCTTGGAATATTCAATACTTACCATTACTATTGGTACTTACTTTTATTAACTTTCGTATAGGCTTGGAAATCGGGGAAAATACCTCACCAGGTAAACATTCCCAAGATTGGCAACTTTCTAATGAAGAGTGGCAAATTGCTCAATCTGACTGGAATCTTAACCGTCTCAAAATTTTGTGGTTTGGGATTATTTTCAATGTAGGATTGTTATTAGGTTTTAAATATCTACCTATCATATTTAAATGGATATTTGAGATAAATATAAATTCTCCAGATGCCCCATTTAAATTAGTTACACCCTTGGGAATTTCCTTTTTTACATTTGAGTGTATTGCTTATTTAATAGATGTTTATCGTGGAGCGCCGGCTACTGAACAATTTGTGAAATTTGCTGCCTATAAATTATTTTTTGCTAAATTAATTTCTGGACCAATTACCCGTTACCATAACTTAGCAGTTCAACTCAATACTCTAAAATTGCCTAATGTTGATAAATTATCAGAAGCTTTATGGTTAATTGCTAGAGGTGCGGTTAAAAAAGGCATTATCGCTGATAATCTAGGAATTTTTGTAGATTTATGTTTTGGTAATTTACCAAGAGCAGGTAGCACAGATTTGTGGTTAGCTACTGTGGCTTATGGTTTACAATTATATTTAGATTTTAACGGTTATGTAGATATTGCCCGTGGTACTGCTTTACTTTTTGGTTTAGTTTTACCAGAAAATTTTGATTTTCCTTACTTCAGTACCAGCATTGCCGATTTTTGGCGACGTTGGCATATAACTTTAGGTGATTGGTTACGTAATTATCTTTACTTTCCTTTGGGTGGTTCTCGTCAGGGGTTGATGCGTACCTGCTTAAATTTATTCATTGTGATGATAGTAGCGGGTATTTGGCATGGTTCTGCCTGGGGTTTTGTAGTGTGGGGTGCGTTGCATGGTTTGGCCTTAGCTGTTCATCGTCTCACAGATGCTATGAGCGATCGCTCAAAAATTCTTTACCTATTTTGGCACAACCCTGTCGGTATAATTTTCGCTTGGTTGTTAACCCAGTTCATGATTTTCACCTCTTGGATCTGGTTTCGTCTCCCCAATATTCAAGATTCTGCTTTAGTTATACAACACCTTTGGGGTCATAGTGCGGATTCACAGTTTATTGAAAAAGTCTATGTCGAAGCCTTAAACAGCACTCCTCACCAACTAACATGGTCATTGGTGTTGATCGTTGTTGTCATGAGTATAGCTTATGGCTTTAAACAAAGCATGAAATTAGAGTTGAGTTGGCCGATAAAACTGGTTTTTGTACCTTTATGTTTCTATGCAGTTTGGTTACTAGCTCCTGAAGGCAGTTTACCTTATATCTACTTTGATTTTTAGGGACTTCCAAATAAAAAAAATATCCAATCCAATTAATTATAAGAAAATCGAGTGAGCCAAAACCACGCCCGATAAAGTATCGGAACTTGGTGGAGATACTTTATCGTACTTTAGGCTGTGGATGTACGCGAACGGACTGCCCCAGACCTCTCCAAAATAGAATGTATTAATTTGTCATAAGTTGTAGGGGCGAAGCTTATGGGCGATAATTTAAGGTAAAAATCAGATATCTAGATATCCCAAATGCTTCGACCTGACCCCATAAAGCCCCCATAAATAGGTTCCATAATTTCTTTTCTGGAGATGTCTAATGGTTAATCTGTTTCGTTGTTGGGTTGCCAATGATTGTAGTAGCTACTTTAGTAAATCGCTTTGATCCTAATTTCTAAACAAATCTAAAGTTTTGTAAACTTAATAATAAGTAAAAGTTATTACTTTTATAAATTTTAATAAAATAATCAATGTTACAAAACTCGTAAACTTATGCTAACTTTATAAGAACAGGAAAGAAATTACCTGTGTTTTTAACGAAAACATCGCACTCATAAAATGACCACAACCATTCAACAGCGCCAAAGCGCCAACGTATGGGATCGTTTCTGTGAATTTATCACCAGCACCAACAACCGCCTTTATATCGGCTGGTTCGGTGTATTAATGATCCCCACCCTCTTAGCAGCAACCAC
>NZ_BJCE01000201.1:0-9775 GCF_005402885.1 Sphaerospermopsis reniformis | reverse complement strand
AGGCTGATAAACACAGAAATTAGTGCAAGGGTTTTGAAGGGTATACCGGAAAAAGTGTGCATTTTTTGGGATTTCAAGAGATGGCAAAGAAATTTTCCAATCTCCTCCTGACTCCTGACTCCTGACTGGGCGAAGCATTCGGAAAATAGCCTTTTCATAAAATTGATAATTTGTCGTCCGAATGCTTCGCCCCTACGACTCCTGACTCCTGACTCCTGACTCCTGACTCCTGACTCCTGACTCCTGACTCCTGACTCCTATGCCCTCACGGAAAGACTTTCTCAGCAACCCCTAAGTGGAACAGGCATCTTGCCTGTTAAACAAGAGTTCAGAATATTAGACCTCTCCGAAAAAGATGTAGGGACAATTCATGAATTGTCCCTACGAATGGGTTTCAGGTTACGCTTATGTAATTTTCGGAGAAGTCTAATGTGTTAACCGGCGCTGGCGTTAACTGTATTAACTGTATTAGCTGCTTCCATCGCTTTTTTAGATGCTTCCGTCGCCCCCATGCGAATCTCAGAAGTGAAAGAAGCCATACTAAAACCACCAAACCGCTTGAGGACACTTACCCGCATCCGCAGATTAGGACTAGCAAACCACAGTCTTTCCTCAGACCACATGGTTTCATACTCAGTAATTAAAGTTAAAGCACCATCTTCACCCATTTTGTAAGTTCCTGCTACGGGTGCTTTTTCTGCATAACCCATTTCTCGCAGTAACTTACCTTCTCCGGGTTTATCTGCATCAGGTACGGTAACTAAAACCGTAGAACCTTCGTGTTTTTCTTCATCCCATTCCATTGTTCCCTTCCAGGTAACTCTTGCACCACAGGAAGCTGTACTGGGATGAACTTCATACTGTTCACACAGTTTGATCACCTCTGGATGATCTGCGGACAGCATTTCAATCACGATGTCTGATTTACCATCTTCCGATTGCTTAAAGGCTAAATGGTGACTTGTACGGTGAGAGAACCATTTCCCAGCACTTAATTCAAAAAACTCTTCAATATTCATGAATCAAATTATCCTGGCGCAAAATACAAAGTAAGTAAGGAGTCAGGAGTCAGGAGTCAGGAGTCAGGAGGAGGCAGTGCAGTCTTGGGGTTTACCCAAGTGGAGCAACTGCCGTTCAGGAGTCAGAATGTTTAAGAAATTTGTTGGTTATCAAATAGGTATTTTGGGCGTAAGCCTCAAAAGCTGACTGCTGACGACTGATAGCTGAATGCTTACCACTTTTATTATTAAACGTTAACAGGAAGCGTTGCCTAAACTTGATTTTCTATTTCTTGGAGTCTCTTGAGAGAAATCGTCGCAGCTTGGGCAACATGAGGATGACTATCTTTTTCTAAGTATTTCAAGGCTGAAACACTCTTGGGAGTAGGGAGATTACCCAAAGCTTCTGCTAGACGCTGCCGTACTAACCAATCTTCGGCTTGGGCAAAGCGCAGGATGTGATCTACAGATTCTATATCCCGTATTTCTCCCAAGGCTGAAATAGCAGCTTGTTGGATAACTACTTCTTGGCTATTCAGTGCTTGAATTAAAATATCATGGGCGCGGGAGTCTTTGATATTACCTAACGCTACAGCGGCACTAAATCTAACTAACCAATCTGTATCTTCATAAAATGCCCGTGATAGTGCTTCCAATGCTCTGTTATCACCCAAATAACCCAAAGCACCGGCAGCGTCAGCACGGATACCATAATCTGGGTCAGTTTCCAAAATTCGCACCAGAATAGGATAACATTCTGGGGTTTGTTTGATACCTAAAGCAAATACAGCCATTGAGCGCAGTTGCAGAGATTCATCATCCAATACTTTTTTAATCAAAGGTACAGCATCTTCTGAGGGAATATCGCGGAGGTTGGCAAGGGCTACCATGCGATCGCGCAAATTTGGACTTTCTAACTGAGTAGAAATTATCTCTAAGTTGGGAGCAGTCATTTATATGAAATCACTATCTTTACCTATCTTTACTTTAACTTAATCAACCAAATCTACCCCAAGTCTTATGTTTGTCTACAAAAATAGCCGTTATATGTAACATATAAACTGTATCTTAGGTATGAAGAGAATACTGAAGGCTAAACGTAGGGTTATAAGGAACGACTGTTGGAAACAGCGTTTAACCTTCAGGAGAAAAACAATGGTTCAACTCAGCGAACGTCCTGGCGTAAAAAAAATCTCTAGCTCACAAGATAAGTTCATTTACGAAATTGGTGCGATGTATGATGCTGAACATCGCTTTTTAGAAGCTCAACAGATGATGTGGCAATGTTGTCAAAACAATCAATTGAAGTCTTTAATTGAGACACACATCCGCGAAACTGAGCAACAAATTAGAAATTTAGAGCAGGTTTTCACCACTCTGGGACAACAACCACAACGAGTTACTTGTGATGCTGCTGCTGGTGTGATCAGTGACGGTCAAAAATTCATGCTTTTGGCTGCTGACAGTCCAAAAATTCTCGAACAGGGAATAGCAGGTGGACAGTTAGTAGTAGAACATTTGGAAATTGCTTGTTATCGGTGCTTGATCAAAGGTGCTGAACAGATGGGACAAAACCAAGTGGTACAGTTGCTACAACAGAATTTGCAGCAAGAAGAACAAACAGCGCAAAAACTAGAGCAGTTACTACCACAGTTACTTCAACAAGCTCAGTCTGGTGACGGAAAAACTACGGCTAAATCTCGCTAATTTACCAATTGACAATTGATAATTGATAATTGATAATTGATCCATTCTTCAAGTCTCCCTTTCTTCAGCGGAAAAAGATCAAAGTTTTCCATTGGACAAGTCAATCTTTTTTCTTTCAAGGATAGGTAATTTTCAATTGCACATTATTAATTGTCAGTTTTTGCAAGCGGTTAGCGTTGAAATAAGCTAATTAATTTGTAGGGACGTTCCAGGTAGCGTCTCTACATTTTTTATTAATTGGGAATTGGGGAGAAAAATTTTAGATTTTAGATTTTAGATTTTAGATTTTAGATTTTAGATTTTAGATTGGAGTTGAGAAAAACAATCCAAAATCCTTGCAGCCAAAATTCAAAATAAATAACTCTTGACTTCTGACTTCTTTAAGGGCGTTCGCGAAGCGTGCTGGAAGCATCAGCATTCGGGCGATAAATTATCAATTTTATCAACAGGTGATTTTCCTGTAAGGGCGAAGCATTCGGGCGATAAATTATCAATTTTATCAACAGGTGATTTTCCGAATGCTTCGCCCCTACTTCGCCCCTACTTTAGACTTGGTGGCAAAATCAAATTATCAATTTGATGAATTACACCGTTACTTGCTGGAATATCTGCTTTTGTTACTTGAGCATCATTCACAGATACTCCCTTAGAAGGATTGACTAGAACCTTAATGGGATCTCCTTGTAAGCTGGTGACTTCTCCAGATTTTAAATCACTAGAAAGAACTCTACCTGGTATGACATGATAAGTTAAGATTTTCACCAAAATCTCTTTGTTCTCTGGCTTTAACAAATCCTGCACCGCGTCCTGTGGTCGTTTGGCAAAGGCTTCATCTGTGGGCGCTAAAATTGTAAATGGTCCAGCACCTTGCAAAGTTTCTTTAAGTCCAGCCGCTTCTAAAGCTTTGATGAGGGTTTTAAAATTACCTGCTGATTCAGCAACTTCTACAACGTTTTTGGTTTCTGTGGTCTGGGTTGGTGGTGTGACTCTTGGAGTTTCGCTAGGTGCAGTACCACGGTTGTAAGGAGGTTCGTTGAAAATACTTGGTCTAGGATTCAGCACTCCATCGCCGCTAGACTGGGCTATCTGTGTTGTAATTGTTGTAATTGTTGTAATTTTGATGTTGCCATCATGATTTGGCACTACTTCTGCTCTAGATGGTAAAGTAATCAGGAGATTAACTCCTGTTACTCCCAGTATTCCAGCGATATTGGTCAATAATTTGCTGTAATTAGCCTTCATAAATTTTTTTGTCTTTACTTTTGACAAGCTACATAAAAACTTATAACATTTCATTAAACCAAGGGAATAGGCAATTGGCAATTGGGAATTGGGAATTGGGCATTGGGAATTGGGAATTGGGAATTGGGCATTGGGTGTACGGATTGTTGTTCAATAATTAAATAGAAATAAGATTCCTATATCAGCTAATGCCTACTATTAGCATTTTGGGGATCACGGTTTCTTGTACGTTGATCTGTTTGAATTATCGTCGCCTCTACCAGTCAGTTATAGACAACTATACTTTTTAAACACATCTAATTTTACTCATATTAATTGTTTTGGAGTGATTTAAAATATTATAACAAATCTCAATATATAATAACCCAAGTTGCTAGTTAAGAATAGGAGTCGTAGGGGCGAAGCATTCGGCCGACCAATGATCAATTTTATGAAAAGGCTATTTTCAGAATGCTTCGCCCGTACTTCGCCCCTACTTTGCCCGTACAGGAGTCAGGATAAAGAATCAATTATGATAGTATTCCCTGGTTTTTTCCTTTCTATTTCTCCTTTTCACTTCCATTTGAGAGCCTTTCTTGCATAACTAGCAACTTACGTTAATAACATTATTTTGTAGTTGTGTCAATCAGTTGTTAATATCTGACTATATATCTATATATGACTATATTTTTGTTATTCAAACCCAATACTTAAATTTTATGATTTTTATGGTTTGATGATTCTTGATGAAAAATGATTAGTGTTAACCGCCTCTGTAGTCAAAGCTGTTTCATGGAGAGTTAAAATACCCATTAGCAGATAATTATAAATTCTCAATTTTCAAGTAATCCCAAAAATTACATCAATCACCACTGAATAGTTACTAGAAAAATTACTTAAACTCAAGATAGAATTGTAAAATAGATAAATAAGTTAGTTAGCACGGAATAGAATATGCTGGAATTATATCAGTGGGAACTATCTCAATATTCAGAAAAAGTGCGTCTATGCCTTGATTATAAAGGCTTAGAGTATCGTAAAATTGAAGTCACTCCCGGAATTGGACAAGTAGAATTGTTTCGTTTGACTGGTCAGAAACAAGTACCAGTATTAAAGGATGGACATAGATATATTGTAGATTCAACGGAAATTGCTAAGTATTTAGACTCGGAATACCCAGATCGTCCACTGATACCAAAGGATAAGAAAAAACGCGCTCAGGCGTTATTATTAGAAGATTGGGCAGATGAGACAATGGGAATTAAGGGTAGAAAAGCTTTGTTTGCTGCGATCAGTCAAGATCAAAATTTCCGCAAATCTTTATTACCAGTCTCCACACCAGATATTTTGAAATCTGTGGTTGAAGGTGTACCAGGTGATTTTCTCAATGTCTTGGGTTTTGGGGTGGGTTTTACTCCTGATATCATAAATTCTGCGATCGCTAGTTTAAAACAAGATTTAGAAATCCTCACAGAACTATTAGCAGATAGTCCTTATCTGTTGGGAGATGAACCCACTATAGCTGATTTAGCAGTTGCAGGATTATCAATATTATTGAAGTTTCCACAAGGTCCTTATTTGGATTTACCAGAATCTCTCAGAGGTAAAGGATTACCAATTTTAGCCGATAATCCTGATTATGAACCATTTTTCACCTGGCGCGATCGCCTCTATGAACAATTCAGAAAACCGTTAACAGGTAAACCCCCCGCTACCGGAAACCAACCTACTTCGATAGAAATTGATTAATTTAGGTGATAGGTGATAGGTGATAGGTGATAGGTGATAGGTGATAGGTGATAGGTGACTGGGAAGATGAATAACCGAATTACCAATTACCAATTACCAATCCCCAATTACCAATTCCCCAATTCCCAATTCCCCAATTCCCAATCCCCAATTACCAATTCCCAATTACCAATTCCCAATTACCTATCCAAAATGAATTCAGGACAACCATTAGGTTCAGTTATTGAAGGTTCTCTCACTGGAGGTTTAGAAGTAAGATTACACCCGGATATCTCTGTAGAAGATATGCGGGTAGGTAAATTTCTTGTAGTTCAAGGGGTGCGATCGCGTTTTTTCTGTATGCTAACAGATGTATCTTTAGGAACAGCAAATGCGCGAATTATCGCTAACCCCCCTGGTTGGGAAGATACTTTTTTACGGGAGATTTTAGCGGGAAGCGGTACTTATGGGATGATCAACCTCGCACCCATGTTGATGTTTACCCCGGAAACCAATGAATCTTTTTTCTCTGTTAACGGTAAATCTTTCAATACCTTTGTACCATCTGCTACAGGTTTAGCTTCTTTCCAACCTCAAACCAGCACTACAATGGAATTGCTACCTGTAAAAACTATACCTAGTCATTTTAGCCAAGTTTACGAAGCTAATGAAGAGGATTTTCGGCGGGTGTTTGGTTGGGAAGATGACCCCCACAGAAACAACTTCTCTATCGGTAAACCCTTAGATATGGATGTACCGATTTGTATTGATTTAAACCGTTTTGTGGAACGAAGTAATGGCGTTTTTGGTAAATCTGGGACTGGTAAATCGTTTCTGACACGCTTACTTTTAGCCGGTGTGATTCGTAAAAATGCCGCTGTTAACTTAATTTTTGATATGCACTCAGAATATGGTTGGGAAGCAGTGGCAGAAGGTAAAGAAGTTAACACGGTTAAAGGTTTAAAACAGTTATTTCCTGGTAAAGTCGAAGTTTATACTCTTGATCCAGAATCAACTAAGCGTAGAGGTGTCAGGGATGCACAAGAACTATATTTAAGTTATGAACAAATAGAAGTAGAAGATATTAAGTTATGTGCTAGAGAGTTAGGTATTACCGAAGCAGCTTTAGACAATGCTAATATCTTATGTAATGAGTTAGGTAAATCTTGGATTCCTCAATTGTTCAACATGACCAGTGAGGATATTAAAATGTTTTGTGAAGACAAGCCAGGACATCCAGGCTCAATCACTTCTTTGCAGCGTAAATTATTACGTTTAGATAGTTTAAAATATATGCGGGCAGTTTGTCCCCAGAACTATATTAAAAAAATAGTACAATCTTTGGAAGCTGGCAAAAATGTAGTGATAGAATTTGGGTCTCAGTCAAATATGCTCTCTTATATGTTAGTGACGAATATGATCACCAGACGTATACATGAGCATTATGTCAAAAGAGCAGATAAATTTCTGCAAAGCAAAAATCCCTTGGATCGGCCAACACCATTAATGATTACAATTGAAGAAGCCCATCGTTTTCTTGATCCCGCAGTGGTTCAAAGTACCATCTTTGGGACTATAGCTAGGGAACTGAGGAAATATTTTGTAACACTTTTGGTAGTTGATCAGCGTCCGTCTGGGATAGATAATGAAGTTATGTCCCAAATTGGTACTCGCATCACTGCTTTACTTAACGACGAGAAAGATATTGATGCTATTTTTACAGGTGTATCGGGTGGGGGAGCTTTGCGTTCAGTCTTAGCTAAGTTAGATTCTAAACAACAAGCTTTAATTTTAGGTCATGCCGTACCCATGCCAGTAGTAGTGCGTACACGTCCCTATGATACGGTGTTTTATGGGGAAATTGGTGATCAAGTGTGGGAAGAAAAGTCAGATGCAGAAGTTTTTGCGGCCGCAGAACTCGCTAAAGCTGACTTAGGTTTTTAGTAATTCCAGGGTGATTGGTGATTGGTGATTGGTGATTGGTGATTGGTGATTGGTGATTGGTGATTGGTGACTGGGGATTGGTGATTGGTGATTGGTGACTGGGGAAAATAAGATATTACTTCTTGCCTTCTGCCTTCTGTCTTCTGCCTCCTGAACTCCTGAACTCTTATAAATTCGTGACATCCCTCCATTGGGGTAGCTTGATAAGTTCGGTTATCCGGCCACTTGTAAGCAACAGAAGAGGGGTTTTTAACGTCACTATAGATATGTGGTACTCCTGTAGGGGCGAAGCATTCGGAAAATAGCCTGTTCAGAAAATTGATAATTTATCGCCCGAATGCTTCGCCCTTAGAGGAAAATAGCCTGTTCAGAAAATTGATAATTTATCGCCTGAATGCTTCGCCCTTAGAGGAAAATAGCCTGTTCAGAAAATTGATAATTTATCGCCTGAATGCTTCGCCCTTAGAGGAAAATAGCCTGTTCAGAAAATTGATAATTTATCGCCCGAATGCTTCGCCCTTAGAGGAAAATAGCCTGTTCAGAAAATTGATAATTTATCGCCTGAATGCTTAGTCCTGACGACTCCTGACTCCTGCTATAGTTAGGGTTTTAAGGAAGTTGAAAATAAAATTTAGCAGCCAGTCCATTCTACTATATAATAGGAAGATTTAGCTGCTGCTCTTTACTATCTGCCAAATTTACCGTACCATAAGAAAAGTAAAACTCATACTGACTTCGTGTTTGACAAATGCTGTCATCCGCAAAAGAAAGGAAGAATTCTTGAAAACCAACCAGTGTGCTTCTAAGATATTCCAAAATTAAAGGAGGGTTGGGGGAACCCATGCCAGGGTAGCACCGTCGTGACAACGGCTATATCAATAAATAGATTGCTTATAGTAGCTTTGATGATGTCTATGGATGTGTATGCCACCCTTATTAATTCACCCTAGTTGAGAAAAGATTGATTTTGTATAGGGAGTAGAGGACAACGCACCAATGCCTACTGTTAACAACGAAAATGAAAACCTGAATGCCAAATTTACGGCTGATATGGTGCGAACCTATCTGCGGGAAATTGGACGTGTGCCACTGCTAACCCGTGAGCAAGAGATTGTTTATGGGAAGCAGGTGCAGCAAATGATGACGCTTCTGGAAGCTAAAGAAGCTTTAGCGAAAAAACTAGACCATGAACCTAGTTTAGCAGAATGGGCTGCCCATGTTAACCAATCAGAAAATGAAGTTAAACATACGGTGGCGTTGGGTAAGCGAGCCAAGCAAAAAATGATTGAAGCGAATTTGCGCTTGGTTGTGGCTATTGCCAAAAAATACCAGAAGCGAAATATGGAATTTCTGGATTTAATCCAGGAAGGAACATTAGGTTTAGAACGGGGGGTAGAGAAATTTGATCCCATGCGGGGTTATAAATTCTCGACTTATGCTTACTGGTGGATTCGGCAAGCGATTACACGAGCGATCGCTCAACAAGGTCGCACTATCCGCTTACCTATCCATATTACCGAAAAGCTGAACAAAATTAAAAAGGTGCAACGGGAGTTGGCACAAAAGTTGGGCAGGTCCCCAACACCAACAGAAATCGCCAAAGAACTGGAATTAGAACCTGCTCAGATTCGTGAGTATCTGAATATGGCACGTCAACCAGTTTCTTTAGATGTGCGGGTTGGTGATAACCAAGACACCGAACTGCAAGAAATGTTGGAAGATGAAGGTCCATCTCCAGAATATTACACCAATCAGGAATTTTTGCGCCAAGACTTAAATAACCTGTTGGCAGAACTCACACCCCAACAACGGGAAGTTTTAGCTTTACGGTTTGGTTTAGAAGATGGTAATGAAATGTCCTTGGCGAAAGTTGGTGAACGGTTGAAACTTAGCCGTGAGCGAGTCCGTCAACTAGAACATCAAGCACTTGCACATTTACGCCGTCGTCGCGCCAATGTTAAAGAATACGTTGCCAGCTAAAAGCGTAGACAAGCACCTGCTTGTGAGAAAATATGACTTTTGGCGGGTTGCCTCCTGATTTCAGGGGGCAATTTTTTTAGTTAGGGTTTGCTGAATAAACCTAAAACCTTGATATATCAAAGGTTAGAGGCTGATAAACACAGAAATTAGTGCAAGGGTTTTGAAGGGTATACCGGAAAAAGTGTGCATTTTTTGGG
>NZ_BJCE01000200.1:0-9887 GCF_005402885.1 Sphaerospermopsis reniformis | reverse complement strand
GGTGATTGGTGATTGGGGACTGGGGAAACAGGAAATATTTATCTTTCTCCTGACTCCTTGAACTCCTGACTCCTGACTCCTTGAACTCCTGACTCCTTGAACTCCTGACTCCTCACAGATAACTTTTTCAGCAAACCCTACCTATCTTTCACTTCTTATAAATGAGAAACACCGAACCAATGGGACCAAAATTTTCCACATACATCTTATCATTATAAAACAATCCTGGAGACATACCCCCATCAAATAACATTCCTTCCCTAATTCTTCCTAAACAATTATTTCTCGCAATACCTTCTAAAACATCATCAAACTGACTAGGTAACAACTCTTTATTATTTGCAGAAACTTGAATACTAGAATTAGCTTTCACATCATTAACTAACAGAATTACATAACCTTTACTGGTAATTGCTACCATAGAACGGTTAGTAGCACCTTTACAAGCAAAATCACCTAAAGCTTTGCAAATATCTTTAAAAACACCCTGATTGTAAAATCTACCATTACCACCTACTACATTATAATTTAGTAAATTAGATCCTCTTTTTCCTATCTGAATAGTAGCAACACGCTGACTGGGGTTTCCTCCAGAAATAGCAAAAGAAGAACGTTTATTTTTAAAAGCACCTGAATATTCAACACCACGAGAAATATTTAAACCTTGGGGTTTATTCACCGTATCTATATAATCTGCATTAATAGCTGCAATAGGTTTTCTACCATTTAACTTGGAATTTTCATCACCTACCAATTGACTAAAAAATTTAGGGATATACTCTCTTCTAAAATTACCCCTAGCATCCTTAGCATAGATTTTATGATCTAAACCCACATTTACTTTAAAATCTAAATGGGGGGATTTAGGATTAAATAGAATTACATGATTAATTCCTTTTGAATAACGTTCACCTTTATTATTAGTCTTGAAAAATTCAATACTAAACCGAGAATTATTACCAGGACAAATAGTTGATGGTTTTGGTTGAGAATTAGCCACCTGATCCTGAAAACCTAATAATAAGAAACTGCTACTAATTAAGAGAGATAAGAAAGATAATTTTTTCATGGATATGGTAATGGGTAGAATGTACAGGATGGTTTATTTTATCAGAATCAGGACACCCTTTGGGAAGTCAAAAGTCAAAAGTCAAAAGTCAAAAGTCAAAATTTTTTGTCTGAATCAGGATAACCAGGATTAGAGGATTTTCAGGATTGTGATTGTTTAATTTATGGTTTGATTTTCTGTCTTTTTGTCTGAATCAGGATAACCAGGATTAGAGGATGTACAGGATGTTATTGTTTAATTAATGGTTTGATTTTCTATCTTTTTGTCTGAATCAGGATAACCAGGATTAGAGGATGTACAGGATGTTATTGTTTAATTAATGGTTTGATTTTCTATCTTTTTGTCTGAATCAGGATAACCAGGATTAGAGGATTTACAGGATGTTATTGTTTAATTGATGGTTTGATTTTCTGTCTTTTTGTCTGAATCAGGATAACCAGGATTATAGGATGTACGGGATGTTATTGTTTAATTGATGGTTTGATTTTCTATCTTTTTGTCTGAATCAGGATAACCAGGATTAGAGGATTTTCAGGATTGTGATTGTTTAATTGATGGTTTGATTTTCTATCTTTTTGTCTGAATCAGGATAACCAGGATTAGAGGATTTTCAGGATTGTGATTGTTTATTTGATGGTTTGATTTTCTGTCTTTTTGTCTGAATCAGGATAACCAGGATTAGAGGATGTACAGGATGTTATTGTTTAATTGATGGTTTGATTTTCTGTCTTTTTGTCTGAATCAGGATAACCAGGATTAGAGGATGTACAGGATGTAATTTTTATTTTAAGTTTCTAGTTTACGAAAAGATGATAAATTTAGATTAAATAATGATAAGCTGTTACACAGCTAAATTGTATAATCCTAATGTTCTGAACTCTTGTTTAACAGGCAAGATGCCTGTTCCACTTATACAAATTAAATGCACAACAGCTTATAATATCTTTAGATTCTGATGCAAACAGAAAAGTAATCAATAACAATCCTGAAAATCCTGAAATCCTGGACATCCTGATTCAGACAAATTCAGAAATTTAAACAATAACAATCCTGAAAATCCTTAAATCCTGGACATCCTGATTCAGACAAATAAAATCTATAAAATCAAACCATCAATTAAACAATCACAATCCTGAAAATCCTTAAATCCTGGACATCCTGATTCAGACAAATTCAGAAATTTAAACAATAACAATCCTGAAAATCCTTAAATCCTGAAAATCCTGATTCAGACAAATTCAGAAATTTAAACAATAACAATCCTGAAAATCCTTAAATCCTGGACATCCTGATTCAGACAAATAAAATCTATAAAATCAAACCATCAATTAAACAATCACAATCCTGAAAATCCTCAAATCCTGGACATCCTGATTCAGACAAATTCATTAACTTATATTAAGTTACATTAACAAAATAATAAAAAAATTAATACAACATAACTTAGTCAAGACTTTACAACTATACGTAAGTGTAGTTATTATATTGATTAGATTAGATAGATTCAGATCCTGGACTTCTTTAAGAAATCCGGGATCTATAAAGATTACCCATTACCAAATAAACATGACTATTCAAAAAATATTAAACGAATTTAAACAAACTTCCACCTCTACCCGTGATTTAGGTGATAAATTTGAACGCTTAATGTTAAATTATCTCAAAACTGACCCCTTTTATAAAGATCATTTTAGCCAAGTTTGGTTATGGATGGAATTTCCTAAACGGGGAAATATGCCAGATACAGGTATTGACTTAGTAGCAGTGGAAAAGGATACTGGGGATTATTGGGCGATACAATGTAAATGTTATGATTTAGATCAGACCTTAGAAAAATCAGATATAGATTCATTTTTCACCGCTTCCGGGACAAATTTATTTAAAAAGCGGATGATTATTTCTACTACTTCTAAATGGAGTAAACACGCGGAAGCAGCATTAGAAAATCAACAAATTCCCGTTATTCGTGCTACTATTTATGATTTAGAAAATAGTCCTATTGATTGGAATAAATACAGTTTAAAAAATCCTGATAATTTAGAACTTAAACCTAAAAAAAGCATTCGTCCCCATCAACAAACCGCATTAGAAAAAGTCCTCACTGGGTTTAAAAATGCAGATAGAGGTAAATTAATCATGGCCTGCGGTACTGGTAAAACCTTTACTGCGTTGAAAATTGCGGAAAATTTTCCTAGAGATAATAATTTAGATAATAACTTAATTCTGTTTTTAGTTCCTTCTATTTCTTTACTTTCCCAAACTTTGAGAGAATGGACTGCTGAAAGTGAGATTAATTTTCATAGTATCGCAGTGTGTTCTGATGTCAATGTGGGTAAAAATAAGAAAAAGGGTTCGACTTCGCTCACCAACCATGATGTTGCAGATATTACAGTTAATGATTTAGCTTTTCCTCCCACAACCAACGCCCAAGATATTATTAAATCCTATCAAACTTTTGCAGATAAAAAAGAATTAACTGTTATTTTCTCCACCTATCAATCTATTCAAGCAATATCGGAAGCGCAAAAAATTGGTTTACCAGAATTTGATTTAATCATCTGTGATGAAGCACATAGAACCACAGGAGTAACTATTGCAGGAACAGATGAATCTTATTTTGTGAAAGTGCATAATCAAGATTTTATCAAAGCTAAAAAACGGCTGTATATGACAGCAACTCCCAAAATTTACAGCGATGAAACCAAAGTTCAAGCTAAAGAAAATCAGGCTTTTTTATGTTCAATGGATGATGTACATATCTACGGTAAAGAATTTCATCGTTTAGGTTTTGGTGAAGCTGTTAGCACTGGTTTATTAACTGATTATAAAGTCATGGTGTTAGCAGTTGATGAAAAATTTGTGGGTGCAACTTTTCAACAACAGTTAGCAGATGCAAATAACGAATTAAATTTAGATGATGCGGTAAAAATTGTTGGTTGTTGGAATGGTTTATCTAAACGTTTACTCAAAGATGCAGAAACAGAAGATATAGAAGATAATAACCCCATGAAACGGGCGGTGGCTTTTTCTCGTAGTATTAAAGATTCACAAAAAATTGTGAGATTATTTGGGGATATTATCAACCAATATCAACAATTAAACCCCGATGATGAAACATTTTTACAATGTGAATTAGACCATGTTGACGGTACACAAAACGCTTTACAAAGAACCGAAAAATTAGAATGGTTGAAAGCTGAACCCTCCTATTCCTCCCCTTCACAAGGGGGGTTAGGGGGGGGGTAACATCTGTCGCATCCTCTCCAATGCACGGTGTTTATCGGAAGGGGTGGATGTTCCTGCGTTGGATGCTGTGATGTTCCTGACTCCTCGTAACTCCGTGGTGGATGTGGTGCAGTCTGTGGGGAGGGTGATGAGAAAAGCAGAGGGGAAAAAATACGGTTATATTATTTTACCCGTTGGTATTCCTGCGGATATGTCGCCTGATGTCGCTTTAAAGGATAATGAAAAATATAAGGTAATTTGGCAAGTATTACAGGCATTACGCGCCCATGATGACAGATTTAATGATACTGTCAATAAAATTGATCTCAATAAACGTCGTCCGAATAAAATTAGTGTGGTTGGGGTTGGTGGTAGGGAAAAAAATGATCATTCCTCTGCTACAAATACGGGAAGTTCCTATCAACAATTAGAGTTAAATTTCCCCGTTGAAGAATGGCGAGATGCGATTTATGCAAAAATAGTTACTAAATGTGGTAATCGTCGTTATTGGGAAGATTGGGCTAAAGATGTAGCGAAAATTGCTGAAGGTCACACTTCCAGAATTAAGGCATTATTAGAAAGTTCTGAATCAGCAGCCAAAACAGCATTTAATGAGTTTATCACAGGGTTACATCAAAATATTAATCCTAATGTCACCACAGAAGAAGCAATTGAAATGTTATCTCAACATTTAATTACCAAACCTGTGTTTGATGCTTTGTTTGAAGGGTATGAATTTACTAAATTTAATCCAGTTTCTCAAACCATGCAAAGAATGTTAGATGTGTTAGAAAATCAATCTTTGCAAAAGGATGTGCAGACTTTAGAAAAGTTTTATCAAAGTGTGCGAGAACGCGCAAGCGGTATTGATAATGCGGAAGGTAAACAGAGGATTATTATTGAATTATATGATAAATTTTTCCGTGCTGCTTTTCCTAAGTTAGTGGAAAGATTGGGAATTGTTTATACTCCCGTGGAAGTGGTAGATTTTATTATTCACAGTGCTGATTTTGCCTTAAAACAAGAGTTTGGTGTGGGTTTATCTGATGAGGGTGTACATATTTTAGATCCCTTTACAGGTACGGGTACTTTTATTGTCCGGTTGTTGCAAAGTGGGTTAATAAAACGGGAAGATTTACAACGGAAATTTAGTCATGAGTTGCATTGTAATGAGATTGTTTTATTAGCTTATTATATTGCTGCGATTAATATTGAGGAAAGTTATCATTTCTTAGCTGGTAGTGAATATCGGCCTTTTAATGGCATTGTTTTAACTGATACTTTTCAAATGTTTGAAAATGACGGTTATTTGTTAGAAAAGATTTTCCCGGAAAATAATCAACGGGTGATTAATCAAAAGCAAAATGATATTACTGTGATTATTGGTAATCCTCCTTATTCTGCTGGACAGAGTAGTGCTAATGACGCAAATCAAAATCTTAAATATGAACATTTAGATGATAAAATTGAAAATACTTATGTAAAATATTCTAGTGCTACTTTAAGAAACAAACTTTATGATTCTTATATTAGGGGTTTTAGATGGGCAACTGATAGAATAAAAGATCAAGGTATAGTTTGTTTTGTTAGCAATAGCTCATTTATTGATAAAGGATTTGCTGATGGTTTAAGAAAATGTTTGGTAGATGAATTTACTAGCATTTACTGTTTTAATTTGAGAGGTGATGGAAGAACTTCTGGAGAACAGTGTCGTAAAGAAGGACATCCTTTATTTGCCGCACTTGGAGGTAAAGGTGGTAGCTTAGTTCCTATAGCAATTATTTTACTTATCAAAAATTCCAATAAGAAATCGGAAAACAAGGTCAACTATTATGATATTGGTGACTATTTAACCCGTAAAGAAAAATTAGATATTATTAAAAAATTTGGTGATATTTCTAATATTAAATGGCAAGAAATAACCCCTAATGAAAATTATGATTGGATTAATCAACGTAATGATATATTTGAAAGTTTTATTTCATTAGGTGACAAGAAAGATAAAACAGCTAAAACTATTTTTGATATATATTCACCAGGAATAGTTACTAATCGTGATGCTTGGTGTTATAACTTTTCTGCTCAATCATTAGAAGATAATATGAGTAGAATGATAGATTTTTACAATCAGCAAGTAGAAGAATTTAAAGTATTAAAAGAGAAGAAAAATATTGATACTTTTATTAATACTGATCCTAAAAAAATAAGTTGGTCAAGAGGTTTAAAACAAAAATTAGAAAAAGGCAACAATTACAAATTAGAAAATTGTTTAAAAATATCTTGTTATCGTCCCTATACTAAAGAGTATTTATATTTCTCAAATAATTTTATTGAAGTTATTGGAAAAAGTAGGATTTTCTTTCCTAATGAAAAATCAAAAAACTTAGTAATTTGTGTAGTTGGAAGTGGCGCACAAAAAGATTTTTCAGCTTTAATAACAGATGTTATTCCTAATTTACATTTTCAACATAGTGGTCATTGTTTCCCCTTATATACCTACGAAAAACAAAGCGAACTAGGAACATTATTTGCAACAGCAACCACAGAACAATATACCAAAAAAGAAAACATCCCCGATCGCATCTTAAAAGACTTCCAGAAAAAATATCAAGACAAAAACATCACCAAAACAGACATATTTTATTATATATATGGAGTCCTCCACTCCCCAGAATATAAACAAAGATTTGCAGCAGACCTCAAAAAAATGTTACCTCGCATCCCCTACACGGGAGACTTTTGGACATTCAGTAAAGCAGGTAGAGAATTAGCAGAATATCATATAAACTATGAAACCATAGAACCTTATGAAATCAAAGAATTTTCACCAGAAATATATTTAGATACTCAAGATTACCGTGTGGAAAAAATGGTATTTGGAAGGAACAAAAACGGAATAGATAAAACCACCATCATCTATAACAGTAAAATCACCCTATCACAAATCCCCCTAGAAACCTACGAATATATAGTAAATGGAAAATCAGCATTAGAATGGGTAATGGAAAGGTATAAAATCACCAAAGATAAAGATAGTGGAATAGTCAACGATCCTAACCACTGGTCAGAAGATCCGCGTTATATAGTAGATTTAGTTAAGAGGATAGTTAGGGTAAGTTTAGAAACAGTGAGAATAGTAAAAAGTTTACCAGCATTGAATGAATGGTAATGTACAATCAACGTAGGGGTTTAGCATTGCTAAACCCTTACAAATAAACGGGATAACCATAAAATCATCTGCGTTTATCCGCGTACCCTTCGGGAAGCAAGCTACATCTGCGTTCAATATTATTATTGTCAGAATCAGGATAACCAGGATTAAAGGATGTACAGGATGATTTATTTTGTTTACTAAAAGATGATAAACATAGATTAAATAATGATATAATATCTTTAAATTCTGACTTTTGACTTTTGACTTTTGACTTTTGACTTACCGAAGGGTGTCCTGGACATCCTGATTCTGACAAATAATGATATAATAAAAAATATTTAACTCAGGAGTTAAAAAAAATGACATTTAAAGAACAACTGGTAGCAGAAATAGAAACCATGACAGAAGAACAAATAGCAGAATTGTTAATAATGGTTAAAAATATGAAAACCAAACCAGAAATTAAACGGCGTTTTCCAGTTGTGAATATGGTAGGTAAAGCTAAAACATTAGGTGATATTGTTAGTCCTATTGTAGATGAAAAGGATTGGGAATGTCTGAAATAATTGTACTTGATACTCATATTTGGTTATGGTTAATCAATGGTGACTTTGATAGATTTCCCTCCCATTGGATTGAAAGATTTGAATTAGCAGAATCAATTGGAGTTTCACCTCTTTCCTGCTATGAAATAGCACTTGCTCATCAACGTGGAAGATTAGAATTAAATTATTCTCCACAGGAATGGATTCAGCGAGCTTTAACACCTGCTAAAATAGATTTATTTCCCACTACACCAGAAATTGCAATTAGAGCAGTTAATTTATCACCTATTCACAAAGATCCATTTGATCGAATAATCATTGCTACTACCTTAGAATATAGAGCAAAACTGGCAAGTATGGATGGATTATTTGCTAAATATCCCGAACTTAATCATCACCTGATGTAAAACCATCCTGATTCTGACCAAAAATGATCATTATGAATAGAGAGAATTTAATTAATTTCCTCAAAGAAAATTTAACTAACATCAAAAGTTATGGTGTCACATCCTTAGCTTTATTTGGTTCTTATGCAAGAGATGAAGCTAAAACTACCAGTGATCTGGATTTATTAGTAGAATTTCAAGGACAAGTTACCTTTGATCAATATATGGATTTAAAATTTTTCCTAGAAGATAACTTAGGTTTATCCGTTGATTTAGTAACTAAAAAAATGTTAAAACCTCAAGTAATCAGTTCAGTAGAAAAGGATGTAATTTATGTCGCGTAGTTTAAAACTGTATTGTGATGATATTGTCATCAGTTGTGATAAAATTCTGCGTTAAGTCGCTCAGTACAAGTCGCTCAGTACAAGTCGCGGTAGTTGAGCGTAGTCGAAACTCGATAACCACCTGATTCTGACAAAGAATGATATAATAAAGAATATTAAATGTGCTTCAGGAGTTAAAAACATGACATTGAAAGAAGAACTATTAGCAGAAATAGAAACAATGACAGAAACGCAAATAGCAGAATTTATCATGATGCTTAAAAACATGAAAAATAAAAATTCAAATTTTGATGAAAATCAAATTAAAAAATTAACTCTTGGTGAATGTATAGCAAAATTTCGAGAAGAATTAATAGAAGAAAAAATAGAAATTAACCCTGATGAAATTTGGGAAAATATTCGTGATTATCATCCAGGAAGAGAGGTAATTTGGTGATTCGATTTTTATTAGATACTAATATTATTTCTGAACCTTTAAGGATAGAACCCAATCAAGCAGTTTTACAAAACATGGTAAAATATGAATTAGAAATTGCTATGGCATCAGTAACATGGCATGAATTATTGTTTGGTTGCTATCGTTTACCACATTCTAAAAAGAAAAATAAAATTACTAATTATTTACACCAGGTAATTAAACCCAAAATACCCATCTTACATTATGATGATGTAGCTGCGGAATGGTTTGCTAACGAAAGAGCGCGACTTGTAGGAATAGGAAAAACTCCTGCATATCCAGATGGACAAATTGCAGCAATAGCAAAAACAAATGATTTGATTTTAGTAACAAATAATGTTGCAGATTTTAGTGAGTTTCAAAATCTGAAAATAGAAAATTGGTTTCTGGATTGAAAGAATCAAAAAAACATCTGCGTTTAAGCTGTTATGCCTTTAACTTGAATAATTAATACAAGCAAGATGCTTGTGCTACTGTAACTTCAGGTTTTTTGATTATACAGTTTAGCTGCACATCAGCTTATCTGCTTTTTTGTCACCTGTCACCTAAATAGGGGTTGCTGAGAAAGTCTTTCCGTGAGGGCATAGGAGTCAGGAGTCAGGAGTCAGGAGTCAGGAGGAGATGTGAAAATTTCTTTGCCGTCTCTTGAAATCCCAAAAAATGCACACTTTTTCCGGTATACCCTTCAAAACCCTTGGACTAATTTC
>NZ_BJCE01000199.1:0-10038 GCF_005402885.1 Sphaerospermopsis reniformis | reverse complement strand
TATGTCAGTCCAGTCAGAGTCACGTATCTCAACTGAGGACACTCGATCACCTAACCCTGTCCCAGCACTCATCTCTACGTCTCTGAACTGCCCGTCCTCGCTCCTCATGTGCCCACCTACCAGACACAGTCTCCCCGTCACACTCTACCTGTACCCTGTCCACACTCCCCAGTCACCAATCCCCAGTCCCCAGTCACCAGTCACCAGTCACCAGTCACCAGTCACCAGTCACCAGTCACCAGTCACCAGTCACCAGTCACCAGTCACCAGTCACCAGTCCCTAATATCGACTGACAACCAAAAATCCTACCTGAAATAACCCGACAACAAAACCTAAAATACCGCCTAAAGTCACAATTGCCTGTAATTCATTCTTGACAATTCCTTCAATTGCTGCTTCTAAATCAGCAGGTGAAGTTGATTTTACTCGGTCAACAATCACTTGATCTATAGATAAAATGGGAATTACCTGGGCGACAATTGCTTCTAAATCTTTTTCTAAATACTTTTCTAAAATTAAAGCTAACTCTTGAGACACTACTTCTAAGGAAGTATTAACCACTGGTGAATTTCGCAAACGATTTAACAGCAAGACAGCAATATTTTCCCAGTCCGCTGATTCAGTTAATTCATGTAACAAATTGCTACCACTCTTTTGTAAGTAATGGCGTACACTTTCCCTAGTGGTTTTTCTGAGTTGACGAACTGTACCAACGGGTAAATTTTGTAAAGATAAATCTTGGAATAATTTTTTGAGGCGATCGCGCATTTGCAAATCTTGGATTAATTCTTCTAATCGTTTATTTGTAGCCTCTTTTTCATCTAAACAAAAAGTCCTTAACCGGGTCAGAGTATTACGTAAACCAAATAAATTAGCGACTACCCAATAAGTACCGCTGGTTTTTTCACGAAAGCTATCATCAATAGTTTGAATAGTCCTATCTGTTAAAAAATCAACTATTGCCTGTCTTAAAACATCCGATGGTAAAACAACTTGCAACAACCAATCAGCTAACCGTGTAGATTGTTCTTCACTGAGTTGAAATTCCAGTAATACCTGGTCAAAAATTTGGTTGATTTGCGCTTCTAAAAAATTTTCCTGTCTGGCCAAAACCTTCAGGAGACGGGGTAAAGACTCTCCCAGCAAATCCCGTAAAATTCCCGCCACAATTTTGGCACTTTTCTGGTTTTTATCACCTTGAATTTGCTCCAGCGCCAACTTCAATAACCAGAGAATCGCACCTTGTACCCGTTCTGTTTGTAAGAGACGCTTCGCCAGCTTTTGCAATTCTTCTGGCGTTAACAGCGATCCCATAATGGTATTAGAAATATTTTTTGCCAACCGCTCCTGATTGCGGGGAATCAACCCAGGAGTAAAAGGCACTCTGCGCCCCAGAATATAAATAGCTCGATAGGGGCGAAATAGCATTTTGATGGCTATATCATTGGTGAAATAGCCGATAATTCCACCCAGAATTGGGGGTGATACATAAAGCCAAAGATGTGACCAATCCACAGGATTTTGGATTAGGGAAAGAGGACAGGTGACAGGTGACAGGTGACAGGTGACAGGTGACAGGTGACAGTTATCGAGGTTGACTGTTCACTGTTCACTGTTTCCTGACTCCCAACTAGCAACTTAACATTAGTTAGTAATTACAAATTATCAATTATCAATTATCAATTATCAATTATCAATTATCAATTACCAACACTCCCATCATACCGTTAGAAATGGGGTAATGTGTGGCGTTGACAAAACCTACTTTTTGTGCTATTGCTACTTGGTCTTTACCAATGGGGAAACGGTCTAAACTGGGACTAATATAAGCGTATTCTTCTTTAACACCTAAATTAGTTGCCAGGGGAACGACGAGGTTATCTAAATACCACTGCTGAAAAGCGCGGAATGTTTCGTTGTTAGGGCGATGAAAATCTAAAATTGCTGCTTTACCACCAGGTTTGAGAACGCGATATATTTCTTGGAGACTGCGGGGAATATCTTTCACGTTTCTTAAACCATAGCCCATTGTGATGGCATCAAATTGATGGTCGTCAAAGGGTAAATTAAGAACATCAGCTTCTATCCAAGTGATAGGAGGTTGGGGGTAATGGCTTTGGCAACGTTCTTTGGCAGTTGTGAGTAAGTTACAGGAAAAGTCTACACCATAAACTTTTCCCGTCATTCCTGCGCGTCGTGCCAATCTAAAGGTTAAATCACCACTACCACAGCATAAATCTAAACAGGTATCTCCGGGTTTAGCTCCACTCCATTTAACGGTCATTTCTTTCCATATCCGGTGTTGTCCCAAACTTAACCAATCGTTTAATTGATCATAAACTGGGGCAATACGGTCAAAAATGTTACGAATTTCGTTGTTTATGGGTGCTTGGTAGTTGGTCATCCGATTTTAGATTTTAGATTTTAGATTTTGGATTGATAAAAGACTTTTGTTGCTGTCACCAGTCCCCAATCACCAGTCCCCAGTCACCAGTCACCTACTGCAACTACTAGAAAGAGCGATCGCCACTAATTGCACTGACAGATGAATGAGGTTAAGTTCATCTTCCCTTAAATTACAAGGTTTTTGCCACTGGAGCGATAATACTCCTAACATCTGCTGACGATAAATAATTGGGATAATTAAATGTGCTTGGACTCCAGCAGCTTGGTAATGAGTAAGAGTATTGAGATTAGGGTCTTTAGGGATATTTAAACAAGATTGGATTTGAGCAGTGGCGATCGCTGCTTTGGCGAGTGGATCTTCACAGAGCCAATTTTCAACTCCTCCTGTCACACTGTAAGCTCCCTGGGTTGCTACCAGAGTATTTTCTTCTATAAGTTGTACAATACAACCATCAGCAGCAAAAGTTTCACTAAAGGCTTTAGCAATGGAAGTTAAAATTTCCTCTATGCTAGAAGCAGCTTGGGTGACTTCCACCAGCACAGTCAACAACTGCATTTGTGCATTAGCGCGACGCAGTTCTTCTGTTCGCTGTTTCAGTAAATCATAAGTTGCTGCTGCTCTTTGGACTACTTCCTTGAGTTCTCCAGAGTCCCAAGGTTTGGTAATGTATTTGAAAACTTGACCACTATTAATTGCTTCTACAAGGTCTTCAATATCTGTAAACCCAGTGAGGATAATTCTCACGGTATCGGGAAATTGTGGTAAAGTCCGGCTCAGAAATTCAGTTCCTTTCATTTCTGGCATTCGCTGATCGGAGATAATGACTGCTACTTCTCCTTCTTGTTCGAGCAATTGCAAAGCATTTACACCACTGTCAGCTTTGAGGACGTTAAAATCACGACGAAAGGTACGATAAAGTAGATCCAGATTATCTGGTTCATCATCCACTACCAGGATTTTGAGTTTTTTTGCACGTTCACGACTACTGAATTGAGAGCGCACTTGCTCAATTTCGAGATTTGTGTTACCCATAAATTTCTTTATATGTTCTTCACAATTTTGTTATATTCCATACACAGCAGAGTTGAAAATCCTGATTTTTAGCAATTCAACATCAACCAAGCTGTGAAACAAACAACCTCAATTTAAAATCCAAAATCCATAATCTAAAATTCGCACATTTAAGGGATAATTAAGAGCTTAATTACTAATCACCATATTAAATTGAAGTTTGCTCTTCCGATTATGACTGAACTACCATCCAACACACAAGATACAGGGAATGCTGCTAATGATACAGCACAAGAATTATTAGTAAAATTGAGACAAAAACAAGGTAACTGGGTGGAATGGGGAGTAGCGATCGCCTACCTCCAAAAAAACGGTTACAATCCCCAAGAAATCTTTGAGTCCACTGGATTTGAGCCAATCCAACAAAATCAGGTGATTGTTGGCGCTCAAGTTTACAGTTCTTTAGAAAAGTTTGGTGCATCGGAAGCAACACGGGTATACTATGGTACAAGAGCTAGTGATATTCTTTATGAACTGCGCTTACTGACTCAAGAGGATCGAGCCGCAGCGGCTGATTTGATTTTTTTACATAAACTTGATGTAGACGAAGCGCGGGAAGTTGCTAAAGCAATCAAAGATTTTTCTCGCTTTTCTACCCCACCACAAGGTTTTACGAACGATCCAGGGGATGCAGTCGCTTATCAAGCTTGGAAATTAGCCAGACAGAACTCGGATTTACAAGAGCGATCGCGCTTAATTGCTAAGGGTTTGCGTTTTGTTCACTCGCCCACAGCTAGGAAACAAATCGAACAACTATTAACTGATTTTACCGTAGTTCCCCAACGTCCCGCCCCCATTCTACCCTTTTTCCGGTTAGAGTCAGATGAAGAACTACCCCGGCTTGTACCTGTAGTGGGTGAATTACCATTGACACCACAAGCTGTAAAAGCTGTACCAATAGTTACAGAAATTGAACCATTTAAAATTGTCAAATTTGCAGGGGAACAAGCTTGGGTAGCTTTACCAGGTTGGCAAGTGTTACGATCTGCGGAAGATCCAGTAGTCATTATTGCTAGTAGCGATATTTTCCCTAACCCAAATCAAACGAAAATAGAACCTGTTTTAGTTGTGATAGATCGCAATCAAAGAGATTGGGATGCTTCTAGTTATTTTGCCTTTGATAATTCTGGAGAAGTTGATTTTCAATGGTTTGAAACTGCACCAGAAAATACTTTGTTAGGTAAAGTTATTATCATTTTACGTCCTAAGAAAGTTCTCGATGAAGAATTTACCAAAGATGCTTGGCAAATTGATGAGTAAAAATTGATAATTGGTGACTGGGGACTGGGGACTGGGGACTGGGGACTGGGGACTGGTGATTGGTGATTGGTGATTGGTGATTGGTGATTGGTGATTGGTGATTGGTGATTGGTGATTGGGTAATCAGTTTTATGATTCCCTATCAACTATCAACTATCAACTGTCAACTATCAACTATCAACTATCAACTATCACCAATTATGAACTATAAATTATGAATTATGAATTACATATCATCTATCAACCAATTAAGAGAAAATATTAACAAAATTCGTGAAAGTTTGCGATCTGGACAAACACAAATGGCAAACTGGGAAACAGGACCTTTAGCTGTATCTGCTGTTCCGGGTGCTGGTAAGTCTACGGGGATGGCCGCTGCTGCTGCAATTGCCATAGCACGTCAATATCAGCATTCTGTGAATAATGATAAAAATTATCGCCGTCAGTTGGTAGTTGTTACTTTTACCCGTTCTGCTGCTGCTAACCTAAAATTAAAAATCCGCGACAAGTTAAAAGAATTATCCTTACCACAAACTGGCTTTGTTGTTTATACCCTACACGGTTTAGCCTTAAATATTGCCAGTCGTCATCCTGAGTTATCAGGTTTACAGTTAGATGAAGTCAAATTAATTACTCCTAATCAAAGTCATCGCTTTATTAGACTAGCAGTGGAACAATGGATAAATAACCATCCTGACCTATATCGCCGCTTGTTAGAAGGTCAGCAATTTGACGGAGAAGAAACAGAAAAATTGCGTCGTCAGTCAGTGCTGAGAACGGAAGTATTACCAGATTTAGCTTATACCGTGATTCATGAAGCTAAAAGCTCGGGAATATTACCGGAAAAACTTTATTTATGGAGTGAAAAAAGTCAAGATTCTTATCAAATTTTACGTATTGCTGCGGGACTGTATGAACAATATCAAAAAATCATGAAATTACAGGATTTCATTGACTATGATGATATGATTTTAGGGGCATTGCAGGTATTAAAAAATAAGAGCGCTTTACAGATTGAAAAAAACAAAATTTTCGCAGTTTTTGAAGATGAAGCCCAAGATTCTAGTCAACTACAAACGCAACTTTTAGAAAAATTAGCAAGTGAGGAAGATGAAAATGAAAATAATTTAAATAAATCGAAATTGAATTTAGTCAGAGTTGGTGATCCTAACCAAGCGATTAATTCAACTTTTACCCCTGCTGATCCAATTTATTTCCGAGAATTTTGTGAACAGTGTAATGTTGATAAACGACTAGCAACAATGAATCAAGCAGGGCGTAGTAGCAGAATTATTATTGATGCTGCTAACTTTGCTTTAGAATGGGTAAATAGTCATTGGTTAGCCACAAATAAAAACAGACAAACACCATTTTTAGATCAAAAAATTGAGGCTGTTAATTTTGATGATCCTCAACCAGATGCGAATCCCGCACCAGTGGGAAAAGGGTTAGAATTATATAGTCCTCGTGACATTTATCATACAGTTGAGTTAATTTCTCAGAGAGTTGTAGAGTTATTTAAGGAAAATTCCCAAGCTCGTGCGGCGGTATTAGTGCGAGAAAATCGCCAAGGTAGATGGTTAGCAGCAGCTTTAGAACCGATATGTAAAGAACATAAAATTAAACTTTATGATGTAGGAGAACAAGAAAGGCGTTCTCATGTACCTCAAGAGATTTTATCATTATTGCAATTTTGCGATCGCCCCCATTCTCCTGATTATTTAAAAGCTACCTTAGATGTTTTAGTACAACGTCAATTAATTCCCACCCAAGATATTAACACCCTTGCTATTTTACCAGAAGAATTTTTATATCCTGGACCATTAGCAACTCCCCAAACAGAAACAGTACAAAAAGCTGCTCATTTATGTCGAAGTTTACTTCGCGCTCGTTTAGAATTACCACTTTATCAAATCATTTCTTTTTTAGCTTTAACATTAAAATATGATCAAGCAGAATTAGCCACAGCAGACAAACTTGCAGAACGAGTAAACCTGCAAATGTTTGGTAATAATTCAATGGGTGCAATGCTTTCTGCTTTAAGTGAAATTGTAAATTCTGAACGATTTGAGCCAGTAGATACAGACAATTTAGAAGAACAATATACCAAAAAAGGACAACTAACAATTATCACTATGCACAAAGCCAAAGGGCTAGACTGGGATTATGTATTTTTGCCTTTTTTACATGAAAATTTAATTCCTGGAAGTTTTTGGGTTCTTCCCCAAAGTCAATTTTTAGGTGATTTTACATTATCAGAAGTAGCACGCGCCCAAATTCGTGCACCACTCCATCACAAAGGAGAAAATATATCCCAAATACCATCTCAAATACCTCATGTTAGTCAAGCTTGGGAAGATGCAAAATATCTGAAAATGGCGGAAGAATATCGTTTACTTTATGTGGCTATGACTAGGGCTAAAAAGTTGTTATGGATGTCTGCGGCTCAACAAGCACCCTTTACATGGAGTAAACCGAATAATTTACAAGCTTCTGCACCTTGTCCGGTATTTGCAGCTTTAAAACGTCAGTTTTCTGAAAATGTGATGAATTTAGCTGTATTAACTGCGGGAAACTAAACATTTGTAACCAACCACTCCAGGCACAGAGTACACAGAGAAAAGAAAAAATGTTAACTGCACTGGGTGGGAATATGGGGAACAAAATTAAACTAAAAATAGTAAATAACTTGGTATATCTTGTCAATAATTAGGTAGCAAACACATTATGTTACTTTCTCATCTAAAGAATAACGGTAAATTATCGAAAGCAATTGTTTTAACTTTGGCTTTAAGCAGTCTGCTGGCCTGTGGAGTTGATATTAGTAATAATCATACATCTGGAGCTATTCCTAGCGGAGAACAAATACAAATAGCCCAAAATACGTTACCTAGAAATATTTCTGAGGCGGTGTTAAGAGATGCTTCTGTGCGTTCTAGGGTACAAGTATCTGATTTGAAAATTTCTCAGGTGACTCAGACTACTTTTAGTAACCGTTGTATTTTTGAGTTTAAAAAGGGTTGCACTAAAGAATATAAACCAATTCAGGGTTGGGTTGTAGTTGTGCAGGTAAAAGAGCAATCTTGGACTTATCATGTTAGTCAATATTCGCAAATTGTGATTGAGCCAAATATTAATTTTTTTAATGCTTCTCAACTGCCAAGAAATATTGCTAGTAAGGTTTTAAATGATGTGGCTAATCGTTCTGGTGTAAACAGAAATTCTCTGAGAATTTATAGTTCCACATCTAAAATTTTTAGTAATTCTTGTGTGTTTAATTTTGGTGAAGTCTGTGCTGAAATTTATCAACCTGTAGAAGGTTGGGTTGTAGTTGTGAAGGTAAAAGAAGAGTCTTGGACTTATCATGTCAATAAGTCTGGTTCGCAAATTGTCATTGATCCGAAAATTAAAGCTAATGAGGGTTCTCCACTACCAGAAAAAATTGCGGAAAAAGTTTTGAATGATGCTTATCAACGTTCTCGGTTACAAACTATAGGTATCAGGATTACTCGTACTGTGCAAAAAACTTTTAGTAATTCCTGTGTGTTTAATTTTGGTGAAATCTGTACTCAACAATATGATCCTGTTGAGGGTTGGGCAGTGGTTCTCAAAGTGAACAATCAATTTTGGACTTATCATGTAGATCGTACAGGTTCACGCATTGTTTTAGATCCCAAGGTGACAGGTGACAGGTGACTGGGGACTGGTGACTGGTGACTGGTGACTGGTGACTGGTGACTGGGGACTGGTGACTGGGGACTGGTGACTGGTGACTGGTGACTGGTGACTGGTGACTGGTGACTGGTGACTGGTGACTGGGGACTGGGGACTGGGGACTGGGGACTGGTGACTGGTGACTGGGTAATAAATTTGATGTTTCCCTATTAACTATCAACTATTACCAATTACCAATTACCAATTACCAATTACCAATTACCAATTACCAATTACCAATTACCAATTACCAATTACCAATTACCAATTACCAATTACCAATTACCAATTACCAATTACCAACCTACAAAAATAATTGTAATTATCAAAACCAACTTCTATATGAGAAAACTGTACTTTTTAGTTCCAGGAACAGATGGGAAATTTGCTTGTGGTGGGCTTTGGGCAGAGTTAAAAACAGTTAATTTAGCTCAAAATATCTGTAGTGCAGAAGTTGTCACTTACCGACAAAGAGAAAAGGATAAGCTGTTTCTTGATGATATACTAAAAAATCAAAATTCACAGCAAAATTTAGATGATGTAATATTTGTGATTAGTTGGGGATTTGATATAGCTAACCTCGCACCTAAACTGCAAAAATATAATGTAGTTTATCATGCTCATAGTGCAGGTTATAATTTTAAACTTCCCTCCAGTATTCCGATTATTACAGTTAGCCGTAATACAATGGGATATTGGGGACAAAAAGCACCTAATAATTTAATTTATTATTTACCTAATCAAATCGCTGATGAATTTACAAATTTGCATTTAGATAGAGATATTGATGTTTTAGTGCAAGCGCGAAAATCTTCTGAATATTTAATTAAACAATTAATTCCTACATTACAACAAAAGTGTAAAGTTTTTGTTGTTGATTCTTATATTGAAGATTTACCAGGATTATTTAATAGAGCGAAAATTTACCTTTACGACTCTGCGGAATATTGGGCGCAACAGGGTGTAAGTGAAGGTTTTGGTTTGCAACCGATGGAAGCTTTAGCTTGTGGTTGTCAAGTTTTTTCTAGCGTTAACGGCGGGCTTTCTGATTATTTAGATCCGGGATTTAATTGTTATAAAATAGCTGGGTATTCTCTAGAATATGATGTACAACGTATTCTCAAAACTTTATCATCTCCAGTGGCTTTGACTTTACCCACAGAAGTTTTAGCAGAGTACAGAACTGAAAATATTATCCAGCGATTCACAGTAATTTTGTCAGCAATAAATGAGTTTTTTGATCACAAAAAATATTACTCAGCTAATATTCAAGATATCACCCGAATGCGTTTAGCAAAATTATTTATACAGAGAGTACACAAGAAACTGATAAAATTTAAATAAAATTTAACAAGTAGATCAACCTGTAGATCAACCTGAAAAAACCAAATCAAAAAATATTCTATTAATTCTTATGGGGTAGATTCTTGTGGGGTAGGCATACTTCAACACGCTCAGTAGGGCTTGCTGAATAAACTCAAAACCTTGATAAATCAAGGGTTTCAGGTGGAAAATCAGGAAATCAGTGCAGGATTTTTCAGGGGTATACTCCTAAAAGCGTGCATTTTCCGGGTGAAATTTCAAA
>NZ_BJCE01000198.1:0-10173 GCF_005402885.1 Sphaerospermopsis reniformis | reverse complement strand
TGGTGTCTATGGCGCGGTGGAACCACACTGATCCCTTCCCGAACTCAGAGGTGAAACGCTGCTGCGGCGACGATAGTTGAGGGGTTGCCCTCTGTCACAATAGCTCGATGCCAGGTTTAATATTTAACAACAATGCCTCCTCTATTTATTTAGAGGGGGTTTTTGTTTTGGCGACTGTAGAAAGTTTATATTGAAGGTTAAGCCCAAAACAACGAAATAACGTAGGTTGGGTTGAGGAACGTTCGCGAAGCGTGCCGAAGGCATAACCCAACATTTACAAGGGTTTGTTGGGTTTCACTTCGTTCAACCCAACCTAGAAAAATCCTTAACCGAACAGTATTGGACTCTTGCTTATTGTCTCTTGCCTAGAGCGTAGTTCTATAATAGCATTTACCTAACTGGCTGTATTGGTATAAAAAAACGTAGCGCAAACCTCCAAAACTAGGTAAAAAACTAAAATAATACTACACAGGACTTACGCAACTGGCACATTGATAAGGTGCGTCAGAATAAATTTTGTAAATAAATAGATTCTTGCACCGTTCATGATGAATTTTACATGAGTGGCGATCGCACAAAACTTACCAATAATTAAAGAGTCATCACCAGTCACCAATCATAATATTGGGTGATTTGATGCAGTTTTTAATAAAGCAAACTCGGTGATGTTCTGCTATTGGATAGGGATTTTGAGGATTTGGTCTAAATTGTTCTATTAATTCCATTAAATTCTCACTTTCCTATTTCATCAATTGCCAAATTTTAACAGTTTTATCTGAACTACCACTAGCAAGAACTTTACCATCCGCACTCAGGGAAATAGAATTTACTACCCCAGAATGTCCTGTTAAAGTTTGTAAAACTTCACCTGTAGAAATATCCCAAATTTTAATAGTAGAGTCAGCACTACCACTACAGATAAATTCACAATTTGGACTCACAGCCAAAGATTTTACTTTATTTGTATGTCCATTTAAAGTATTTATTAACTTACCTGTACTTAACTGCCAAATTTTAATAGTAGAGTCAGCACTACCACTAAACAAATATTCTCCATTGGGACTGATAGCTATTGATGTAACTTCTCCTAAATGACCTGCAATAGTACGTAAATGATCACCTGTGCGGGGATTCCACAATCTAATTTTGTGATCTGAACTGCCACTAGCGAGAATTGTACCATCAGGACTTATGGCAACCGCGTGAACCTCCGATGAATGCCACAAAGTACAAATTCTTTCTCCTTTTTGTAAATTCCAAATTTTGATTTTATTACTGCCACTAGCGAGAATTTTACCATCGGGACTAATTGTGACTACATTAACTGGTTTTTGATGTCCTAAAAGTGTATGGATTAGTTTACCAGTGTTCAAATGCCATACTTTGACATTACTTTGTGGATGTTCACAACTACCCACAGCCAAAAAATTACTATCTGGACTGATAGCTACAGACGAAACAGCACCTAAATTTCCTGTGAGAGTGCGAATTAATTTACCTGTTTGTAGATTCCAAATATTGATGGTTTTATCTGCACATCCACTAACTAAAATCTCATGATCTGGACTTATTGCTACAGAAGAAACTTTCCCAGAATGTCCATTGAGAGTATAATTAAGATGCGCCATTCCCAAATTACGATTATTTTTCAGAATGGCTATTTCTTCTAAAAGACTCTCTACATAAACAAGATTATTGCTATCACCAATAGCGGCAAAATATTGTTTTAAAGTAGTGATATAATTCTCATCATCGATTTTCAATGCTAGTTGCATTGCCTTTAATGGGTGAGTGACTTCTGTTAATGATACTTGCCGTATTTGCAACCAGGTATTAATGGAGTAATCAACTTGTTCCTGTAACCAAAAAGAATTAGAAACATGAGATAAACTTTGAGCTAATTGTAAAGCAATTTCTGGAACTTTTAACCGTCTTTCATTTTTGAAAGCTTCGTAAAGTTGTTTATAACTATCAGTAATTACCTCTAAAACTTGTCTATCTATTCCTTCATTAATTAAACTTGGTAGCAATTTTGGTAACAAGGGAGGTACATCATAATGCACCAAGTGATAAACATCTGTCACCCAAGCAGTAACTAAACAATGAGAGGTAATTAAAACTTGATAAAGATATTCCCAGTCTTGGGAAGAAATTTCATATTCTACTGATAAATGACTAACATCTATTCCTTGAGATTGCCATTTTTCTATCTTCTCTAAAATTACCAAATTGCGGTTTTTCTCTTTACCTAAATCGTTAATTACTTCTAAATCTTGACCTAATGCTAACAATTGATTTTTAACATTTCTCCATTCTAAAGCCCGATTTTTAGCAGAATCTTGTAAAATTTGCTTATAGGGTAATTTAGAAATAGTTTTATAGTAATACTTATCTTGTCCTAATCCCCAATAACCAATGCGGAAATTTAGACAATCTCCATCTTTTTCTGATTCTAAAATTAAAGTAGGTTGGTTTTTTAAAGCACTAAATAAAGCCTTGATGCTAGATTCACTATGAAACCGTTTACTATCCCAAGCACCAGCTAAAAATTCTATGGGTCTTTCTTGATGATGCAAAGAATAATAATTATTGATAAATTCACGCAAACCTTCAGCTAATTTTAGTTCAATTTCATCAGTAAATTTTGAAGGTTGCACCTCAAATTTATCAAACTGTATTTGTGGTGCTGCTAACAAAACTTTTAATGGTGTGTGTTGATAATTAATAGAAGATTCTAAAAGTTGGGAAGGATATAATCTCAATGGCCAATTATCCAGAATTTTATGCACTTCTGGTAGTCTAATTGCTGTTTCTTTTTCTTGATTAGCTATTTTTAATTGTGTGGCATGATGGTAAACTGCTAATTGCTGTTGTTGGTTCAATTCAGTTTTAGTAATATCTAATTTTGTAACATTATCTACTGTGTGAATGAAATCTTGAATTACTTGAAAAATTGGCGAATTGTCTGTTTTTGAGTTACTTGATGTTTGCTTGTGGATGATGTTTACCATTACAGGTGCAAACTCTAACACCAGTTGAATGAGTAGATTTAATCCTGGTTGCATAAAAAAATCCTAATGACTATCTAATACAATTAATCCAAATCTTTTGTTAACTTAATTACACGAACTATGAAATTTCCACACAGGTAATTTTATTGACCTACTTCTACCTTTGATGATTGAGAAAATTAATACATATTCCCTATGCTACTATCTTAGGGCATAGTTTTGAGTGACTAACTAAAGATTACAATATAAATCAACTGATAGCAACCATAAGAATGTCAAACATCGGCTAAATTGACAACCTAGCTAATGTTTGACTAGCAAATTTCCATATATATTGAGGAATTTAGTTTGTTATTTTTATAAATTGGCCTGATTGAGTTGAGACTAATGTAAACTCTAAATTTTAGCTAATAGCTGCTATTTTTAGCTATGATTATTGTCTCAAATTCCTAATTTTTGGATAATTAGAATTTTATTCCTAGTTGTCCATTGAAACCGCGTATAGAATGGTATCCCGCACCGAGAAAAATATGTTTCGTGGCGTTTGCTTGTACACCACCGGAAAAAGCTACACCTTTATCTTCTGAATAGTAACCAACTCCAACGTAAGGAGAAATTACAGGTAAATTGATGAATTTTAAGACATCTGCACCTGTAGCACCGTCTTCACCTGTTCCTACTTCTACACCTAAACTTAATGCTTTAGCACCTACAGCGTAAGTAACGTCTCCATCTTTTCCACCGACGGAAACCCAAGGTTGGGGTACAATTTGTGCAGATGCTTGACTGGGGTTTAATAATACTAAGAAACCCAAGGATGTGATGAGTGTTTTGATAATAAATACTGGTTTCATTTTTATATCTCACGCAAAGACGCAAAGACGCAAAGAAAGAAAGGAAGTGATAGAGAAATAAAGACTAAGAAAAGCAAGGGTATGCTTTCCAAATATGACTATTGCTAGTACAACAGTTTATACGACGTATTGGAATAGCATAAGTGCCTGAATTTGAAAAAGACGCAAAAGAAGATAATTTCTCTCTGCGTCTTTTCGCTATCAACAGCTTTTACTTACTACATCCTTTCTAAAACTTTAATTCCCAGCAAATCTAATCCTAGTTTTAGGGTTCTTGCTGTTAAATAGCATAACATCAAACGTGATGTTTTGATGGGTTCTTCTGATTTCAGAACTGGGCAACTTTCATAAAACTTATTAAACTTACCACTCAACTGATACAAATAATCACATAAACGATTTGGTAACAAATCTTTCTCAACCTCATTAATTACTTGATCTAATAGTAATAGGTGTTTTGCTAAAGAAATCTCAGTTTCTTCTTGCAAAATAAAATGAGTCTTGATTTCTTCATTTTGCTTTTGGTCGTATTTGCCAAATAAGTTTTCCTTAAAATTTGCAAGCTTTCCGACCAGTTTCTTCCTTTCATCTACTTTGAGTAGATACCTGTAAATAAACCAGCTACTATAACTAATACCTACTAATTCAAATAAAGGAGATATTAATGGTATTTCATTAATTGCACTCAAAACATTAATTGCTATTTTGCTGGCTATTATTGATCCTATACTTATTCCTATAGGAACAATCATCTTCCGCCACTTCGCACTAACCTGTAAATTTTTAACGACTACATTATTTTTCAGATTTTCGGCTTCAATGCTACCTTTACGAGCAATGCTTTGTATTCTAGCATAAGCATATAGCATATAAGGTGCTGTATTGCCTTTCAGGTCAAGCATCTTATCATAGCTAAAAACATAATTGCTAGTGCGATTTTGGCTTAAATCGGCATATTTTACCGCACTAATACCAACGATATCAGCAACATTTTTAATAAATTGTTCTGTTTCTTCTCTACCTTCTTCTTTTAATCTTGCTTCTAAATCTGTTCGAGAGCGAGATATTGCTTCATCTAATAAGTCTTTTAACCGGACTGTATCCCCAGAACGAGTTTTAAATTTCTTCCCGTCATCTCCTAAAACTAAACCGAAGGGAACGTGAACAATTTCCACATCATTTGGTATCCAATCTGCTTTTTTAGCAACTTGGAAAAATTGAGCAAAGTGGTTTGCTTGTCCTGCATCGGTAACGTAAATTATCCGTTTTGCTTGATCTTCTTCAATTCTATAACGTAGTGCTGCTAAATCTGTGGTGGCGTAGTTATAACCGCCATCTGTTTTTTGAACAATTAAGGGTAAAGGTTCACCTTCTCTGTTAGTAAAACCTTCCAAGAAAACACATTTTGCTCCTTGGTTTTCTTCTACTAATCCTGCTGTTTCTAAATCTGCTACTACTTTGGGTAATAAGGGGTTATAAAATGATTCTCCTCTTTCAATTAATTTGATATCGAGTAAATCATAAATTACTTGAAATTCTTTTCTTGATTGTTCACATAATAGTTTCCAAGCATGAAGGGTATCTTCTGCTCCTGCTTGTAATCTTACGACTTCTTGACGTGCTGTTTCTTGAAAGTTTTCATCTGCATCAAATCTTTGTTTTGCTTGGCGATAAAAACTAACTAAATCTCCTATATCTAAAGCGTTAGCAGTAGTTAATGCTTCGGGGTAAACTTCCCGCAAATAAGCAATTAACATCCCAAATTGTGTACCCCAGTCACCGACATGATTTAATCTTAATACTTCATGTCCGCGAAATTCTAAAATCCGCGCAATACAATCACCGATAATTGTAGAACGTAGATGTCCTACGTGCATTTCTTTGGCAATGTTGGGACTAGAAAAATCAACTATTTCCTTTTGTGGGTTTTGTACTTTGGGAACTCCTAAACGGAGATCTGTTTTAATGGCGTTGAGTTGTGCTTCGAGATAGGATGTTTGTAATTTTAAATTAATAAAACCAGGTCCGGCAATTTCTGGTGGTTCGCAAATTTCTGATACATCTAATTTTTCTACAATAGCAGTGGCGATCGCTCTTGGTTGCATTCCCAATTTTTTACTCAAAGATAAAGCCACATTGGCTTGAAAATCACCAAATTTAGGATTACTTGCAGGTACTAAAATGGGATCTACTTGAGTATAATCTGCTCCAAATGCAGCCGCCAAAGCTTGTTGTAGTTTAATTTTTAGTTGTTCTTGTGTAGCTTTCATGTTCAAATCTTATTTGTTCTGATCTGTATTAAAGGTGCGATCGGCTGCTAGAAATTGTTATATTGCCAAATGCTTGATTATTTTAACTTGATAACAGTTAATTACGAATTACGAATTACGAATTACGAATTATTTTAACTGTTCAGTGTTTTAACCACTGTCATTCCTTGAATCCGCCAAGAACCTTGTTTGCGAATTAAATCATAACGCACCCGCAAGCGATCCTGAGAAGTCTGTTGAAATTGATTTCGTTGATAAAAGTGGGTAACTTCCCTTACTGTAGCTTCTACCACGGCATTATCTGACATATTGCTGGTTTGATTGACAAATTCTACCTTGACATCATGTTCATACTTGCGATAGCGTTTTTCCGCTATATCCTGCTTGACAATTGATTGCCATTGTGGTATTGCAGAAACAGTTAAAATTTCATTTAAACGATTAATTTGATGATCTGGACCAAAAACAGCGGCTTTAGTGGATAACCACTTTTCAATCACGTCCTGGGCGATCGCTGGTGTCAATTGACCTTCAGGTACTTCTGGTTTGCTGCTATTGGGTTCAGGAATGGTGACTGGTGGTTGATTCAATTCTATAGCCAAGGGTGTTCCCTGGACAGTTGGTTCGGGGAAAAACACATTGTTAAACCATCCCCAGACTGTAGAAACTAACAACCAAAAAACTAACAAACCTCCCATAGATAGAAACACCAGCCAAACTAAGCGAGTTTTTGCATCTAATGAGTTAGCAAAAGTGCGCCGTCGTCGAGCATGAGAATGTTGATGTTCCGAAACCAGACTTCGACTATTAACTGCAACGGGCTTGCACCTTCTACGCTTTTTAGTTTGACTCGTTACATCATAATTACCGGCATTGATTTGCTGGTAATATTCAGTTCCTGCCTCTTCTGCTGTCGCCGACGGTTCTGGCATTTCTGGGGTGTGACTGTTGCTGTATCGCCTAGAATGCCATTCTGGTGGAGAATAGTTAGCAGATTCGGGTACTTCGCTGGGTGCTGAGGTGTAAAACTCAGGATCAGGTGTATAGTTGTGATTTACTGTCCCATTACTAACCCCATGATTAATCCCATTACTAACATTGTGATAGCTGTGATAACGGGTACTATTAATTGTTGGTGAGGTAAAAAACTGTTTATTAATTGTAGTCCATTCATCAGTTGCTTGTGTATCTTTTGGTAAAGCTTCTAAATAAGCTTGTACCTGTTTATCAGCAAAATATTCTTTTAAAGAAGCTTGTTTTTTGACTAAATCTCGAAAATGAGGAAATACCTCTTGTTGTAACCAATGTTCACAGTACAAACACAATCCTGGTAACAAATCTGGGGAATCTTGAGATTTTTCCCGAATAATAGCTAAAGCTTCATATTCCTGACTTAGTTCCAAAACACGAGTTGCTTCTTCGGTTTGTCCAAGTAACAAAGCACAGAGAGACTGTTCTAAATGCACATCTTGGCGCTTACCAAGACGAATTAACATTTGCTTTGCCTGACGAATTAAAGCTGGTTGACGTTGGGCAAAACCCCTGGCGATTAGGGCATAAACTGCTAAATATGTAGACACAGCAGAAGGACGCTTACTTTCAGCTTCAAATAATTTATGCTGTTCTGCAACTGTCAAATGGTTGCGTAACTGTTGAATAAATCTCAGAAAATCATCTATATTTAAACCAGATTGGTCATTACCACTACCATCAATTCCACCCCGCTCTTCTAAAATACTGTGTAATAATTCTAAACCTTGACGGCGTTCTTTGGTTTTTTCTAGAGGTAGTTCCAACAACTCTAGAATTCTATAGGGGCGTAGCTTACACAGATCTGCGGCAATTTCCGCTTGCACATTAGGAAACAGACCTTCACGCATTAGTAATTCTTCCCCAGTTTCCAATGATATAGCAGCATTTTCATAATTACCTTGCTGCCATTGTTCCCGTCCCAGTTCCAAACAAGCTAAAGCCACTGTGAGAATAATATCTGGCAGTTCAGGACTGGCAAAAAATTCCTCACTGTTAAGATGAGATCCTATTTTCACCCCTGCGGGTTTATTTCTATTTACTAGGTGTGGACGACCTAGCTTCAGCACTAATTCGTATTCTCCCAACTCTTGGAGAAGCAATAAAGCACCCACTAATTCATCTGGGGCAATTTCGATGCTGAGACTTTGAACATCGTGATTGCGGTTAATGGTTTCGGTGCTGTTTTCTAATAGCGATGTTGCCCCAAGCCGATCTGGATTGTATGCTTGGGCTAGATAAGCCTGATCGTAGGTACTGCGTTCTCTGGGATTTGATAAAACCACGTAAGCTTCTTCTATGAGTTGTTTACGAGAGGATATAGCTGCAATGGAATATTCCCGTCTTGGCAATTGAACAATGCGATCGCTATAAGCTTGCCGCAATTGTTCCTCACTTGCCGCCAACGGTAGTCCTAAAATTCGGTAGTAATCAAGCGGAATTCGCACAGCCTACTTCCCCTGCACTGTGTTTACGTGGCATCTCCCAGAGACGGACATGATTAACCTAGAGCATTCCAGGCTTGTAAAACCGTGCCATAATCATAGCTTTAACAATACCGTGTATAATATACCAGTTGAGTGTATATCGTAACAGTTTTTTTTGTTTCTTGCTAAGAATAAATATATCCCCAGAATTATTTTCAGCTGTTGATTTAGCACAGCACCAGTATTTCCCCCAAGATATTACCTGATGCACTAGCCTGAAGTAAATTAGCTTTCGGTTATCATTGCCTTATGTATGTTTAATGTATCTTTGCCTTATTATATATATCTGCTAAATTATAGATATACTCTTATCAGACTTTTACATTTCAACACACAACTAAAGCTTTTGATAGTGGTAGAGATGTTGAACCAACTATAATATAAAATTCGTAATTTGTTTTAGCTGTTTACAGTGTCTTAGTAATAAAACTGCACTACAATTGATTAATCCTGATAACTTAATAACACAATATAGCACGATTAATTTTTTATGACCATTACTTAAGAAGGAGTAAATTTTTACACAAAAAATTTCAATGACTGTGGCAACACCAAGAAAGAGTAGGGAAGAAGATTTTTGAGGCAGACCTGATATTAAGATCAGAAAATTGTTAATGGCTATGCAGAAAAACGACTATTCTGATTGCTAACTTAAAGAGCGAACATAAAAAGCCACAGTTACGACACCAAAGACCAAAAATAGGCAATAAACATTAAAAAATGGCAAAATTACACCTTAACTATTCCATACCAATCTTTTTTAAGTCAGAAATGAAGATTTTATAGTTAGCAGATTGACTTTTACCAAGGCTGCCCTATTTCCAGCTAACATTATTAAGACTTGCTTACAGCAGATTACAGAGAAATGAGGTGGAGAATCTAATTTCAAGGTCAGATACTAAGGCCGTTTTACTCTTGACTCTTGACTCTTGACTCCTGTAAGGGCGAAGCATTCGGGCAACCCATGATCAATTTTTGTCCAAGGCTATTTTCCTGTAAGGGCGTTCGCGAAGCGTGCTGGAAGCATCAGCATTCGGGCGATAAATTATCAATTTTGATCACAGGTTATTTTCCGAATGCTTCGCCCCTACTTCGCCCCTAGTTCGCCCCTACGACTCCTGACTCCTGCTATAACTTTAAAACCGTAGCTTTAACTTTTACGACAGGGATACTTCACAATAATGGTTCAAGAACGCACGTTACCCAAATTTGATACTTCTACAGTCCAGATTACCAAAGCAGAAGGACTGGAATTATACGAAGACATGACTTTAGGGCGCTTTTTTGAAGACAAATGCGCCGAAATGTACTACCGGGGAAAAATGTTTGGTTTTGTCCACCTGTACAACGGACAAGAAGCCGTTTCCAGTGGTATTATTCGGGGAGCAATGCGACCTGGTGAAGACTTCGTTTCCAGTACCTACCGTGACCACGTTCACGCTTTGAGTGCAGGAGTACCAGCTAGAGAGGTAATGGCAGAATTATTTGGTAAGGCCACAGGATGCAGCAAAGGGCGCGGTGG
>NZ_BJCE01000197.1:0-10304 GCF_005402885.1 Sphaerospermopsis reniformis | reverse complement strand
CTTCTTTACCCAGTGATGCTCAACTTTTAGGTCGAGCCATCCGTAAACGTTGGGGAATTGAGAACCAAGCTCACTGGATTCTTGATTGTACTTTTGCTGAGGATTCTTGTCGTATTCGCTCTTGGAACAGCCCCCGAAATTTTGCTCTTTTACGACGCATTGCTCTCAATGCTCTTAATCGTGAACAAACTTATAAACGTACTCTTCGACAAAAAATGAAACGCACTGCTATGGATAACGATTACATGATTCAAGTTCTCAGTTCTTGTTTCATTGACTCTACATTAGATTCCGAAAAGCCCTTATGTCAAGCCTGATTGAGATGCTCTTACCCTGGAAGAAGAATTGCTCCTATAGAAGCATCTGAAATGAGTGGAGGAGTTCTTAAAATTGAATATGACTTGAAGAATACGTTAACTGTCCACGAAACCCAAGATTGCCAGTGGGAAACAGGTACATGGGAAAATCTTGAAGATAAGGATATATATAACCCACATTCCGCACCCTGATCTGGCACATAGAGAAATTACGGAAATAAGAAAGGAAACTGAGCCTAAAAAATCACATATTAGCGAAAAAATACATTGTTGAAAAAGAAAAATACCAAAAATGCCATCAAAACCCATTCTCAATAAGGAGCAATAAGAATGAATACTACCAAGAGGAGTCAATAGATAAATAAAAGAAGATATTTAAGATAGAGATTATAAATTAGACTAATAAGTTGAAGCAAAAAACAAAATTGTAGACATAGTAAACTTGAGCTATAAATCAAAGAAATTAGCTCATTTTCACTCATAGAAATTAAATTAATAGAGATAATAATTAGGTGAATAATTGATAGTAACGTAAACAATCATCTGGTAAAAGACGCAAGATAAAATCTCTGTCTTTATTCCAATTAGAAATATGTTCCTCCTGATTGAGTGTAACCAAATGAATACACTGAAAGCATTGAAAAATCCAGCGTAAAGTAGGGCGGTCAGTTGCTTTACCTAATTGATTTTTAATGGTTGATTTAGACTCTTTTAGAGCATTTCTAATTTGACGTTGAGCCAAAGTATAAACCAGTAGACATAAACCCATAATCATTCCCAGAGACTCTATTCTTTCAGGACTTTTGAGGAAAATACTGTCGGCAAAAAATAATGGGTCTTTGAGAAAACCAAACCCTCTTTCACATGACTGCTGGGCTTTATATTCACTGAGCATAGAATCATCACTAAGTTCCTTTGAATCTAAAACATTCGTAGCAATAATAAACCGCCCTGCACTCAGCAATTCTGTATTAATCTTACTTTCATCTTCGGAAACTGTAGCTGATATTTGGTAAGATATTTCTTGTGGAGAATCTTTGGTCTTAGATTTGACTTGAGTAACCTTACTTTCGTTAATTTGGTGATATTTAAACTGTTTTGATAATTTTGATAATGCCTTGATAGCATCTGCTTCACAAGCAAATTCTTCTTGTGATAACTTTTTCAATTCTTGTACAGCTTTTGATTCTGCTTTGGTAATTTTTTGGGTGAGCTTACGCAGGTCTGATTCTCTTCTTTCTTGACTTTGCACTACTAGCCATCTTTGTTCTATTCCTGCATAATTTTCTGTTTTCAATGTTAATTTATATCCTGGTATTGTACTATCAATAAATTCTGATTCTGGGATTGTTGATATTAATGATTTTGCGGCTTTTATGCTTAATGGTACTCTACATAACCAGCGTAATTCTGACATCATTTTTAGGTTTGGTTCTGTATATAAAGCCGAGTCAGCAACGATGAGACTATTAACTTCTAATTGTTTTTGATATTCTACTGCTATTTTACCAAAGCATGATGAGTCAGCTTGATTTCCTGATGCTAGTTTCAAAAATATGGGGATGTCTCCATCTCCTGAACATATCATTTCTATGATAAACTGTTTTAGGTCTGGTCTGTGGTCACGAGAATAACCATAGGTGATGGTGATTTCTTTGGGTGATTTTACTGCTAATTCTTCTAATTCTTGGTTATCTCCTACTTTTTGACTCTCAAATATTACTTCTGGTAAGCTAGTGTTATACAGCCCATGTACGTGCATTGATGATGAGTCTAGATGTGAGGTTGATAGTGATACTCCAAATCTTTGTGCTGCTTTTAAGGCAATGATAAAAAAGATTGTATCTAATCCTTTTATAAATAGTTTATCCATGACTCTCCCCAGTTTATCGTCGTTGAGATATTCTGGTTTTACTCCTGCTCCTATTAGATGTTCACAGGCTATTGTTTCAAAATATTCGGGAAACATATATAAGGGTTTAGAAACAAATCCTAACCCGTTTATTATCATGGCTTTTACTACTTGACCTGCATTTACTTTTTCGCCTTTTTCGACTCCTATTAATTCATTTATTATTTCTACTATTCCTATCGCGTCTATTATTCCTGCTACTATCCCTAGATGGTCTATGTTCTGAATTTCTATTTCTTGAGGTTTTAATTTCACAACAGCTTCCTCTATTACTTCTGTTGTGATTTTCTCATTTATTGTTTTGTTATCAATTCATTTTTTTCCTATTGAATCTTCTCTCTGTGTCCCGTTACGAAGTTTCACTTTCTCACTCCATACCCAGCTTAATGCTATTTACTCTCATTAAGCCTCTTAACTTTTAAGTTACCTTTAGTTATTATGTACTACTTTAATGGCTTTTTTGATCTGTGACAGTTGAGGGTGCGGAATGTGGGATATAACAAACTGAAAAAAATAATGGGTCTTTATCACAGGGTTCGCAAGGAAACACGTGAGAAGATTACCGCTCCTGATATTGTAGTGAAAGGCTCACTTTTACCTTATTCTCATAAAGAATTGCTAGGTTTATCAGATAGTTTTGGAGTTGAGTTTATAGACTTACCGGGATTAAAATCGGTCAAAGATGAAACCAATTTAGCAATTATCCAAACCAAAGTATCTAGATCATTTTGCTTAGTATCCTTAGACTATCTGCAAACAGATGAGGATAATCGAGCCAATTTGCTCAAAGAATTAAAGCAAGTTGTTGAATCTTTATCTGGTAAAACTGATTCAATGATTTTTATTCTTAACAGAGTAGATACCCACAGTGCTATTGATGACCAACCACTAGAGGATCGCATTAATATACTCAAGGAAGAAATAAGAACTATACTTAATCTTAGTACGTATCCTGACATACTACCGTTTAGTGCTAGGCTCTTATACTATGCACAATGTGCTTGGGGACCTGTACCCTTTGAAGGCAAGCCAAGTACCTCTTCTGAAGTACAGTCGACTTTATTACAAGCCATATTCACAGATTGTGCATCACTTCTTGAAACAAAGTACAAAGATAACGGTGATTTAGAAGAATGGTTTTTAAAAATTAAAAGAAAACTTAGGAATAATTCTTCAAGTCTTGAAATAGAAGAACTAAAGAAAATACTTTTATATGCTTTGGATTGGAGTGGCGGAAACGAGTTATGGAAGCAGCTTCAAGATAGGTTGACAACATCTTTTCCAGAAATAGTTATTAGACCTTCTATCTTCAAGTTTCTTCAAATTCATGAGAATCTTTGTGAACAAATTAAAAGTGTTATAGAGACGCGAAAAGTAGATTCTGAGAAAAAAGCAAGGGAAGAAATTAAAAAATTAGATAATGTTGCCCTCGACCTAATTGCCAAAGTTGAAAAAGATGGACAGTTATTTTTAAGTAATCTCGAAAATGCAATAAATAAACTTCAGCAGCCAGATTGGAAAACAGCCATTAGTTCATTAAAGGAACTTGGTGAAGGCTTTGCTAACCTTGATGAAACAATGTCCAATATTAAAATTGATTTAATTAGTGATATTATTCAACCAATTTCAGACTTTCTTCAGGGTGATTTATCACAGTCTCGTGATGATCTAGAAGATATGCTATCTGAAGTTGTTATTGAAGGTTTAGCAAAAGAAGTTGCCAGAGCCTACGATGAGTACAGTAGGAAAATTTTACTGCTAAAAACGAAATACAAGTTAGAAGAGAAATCAGATGTTTGGGAATTAAGAATTCCTGCTTCTGAGCCTGGAGTTGATGAAATTTTTGAGAGTGTGGAAAGAGTAACCAAGCAATTATTTGATTCAGTCAGAGATGTATTACAAGCACGTGCTAATTTCCTGATGCAGGTAAAAGCTTCTGAACTTAGTAATGGAGTAGGTAGTATCATCGAAAAACAAAAGGTTAACTATAAAAGGTTTTGTGAAAACTTCGCACCTTCATTTGGGTTTACTGATACTGTTTTCTCAAAACTTGAAATTTCAATTGATAACGTGTCTTTGAATTTGCCTGATAATTTATTTCGCCTCCCTGGATATCCACAAGTAAAAGAAACTGTTGAGACTAAAACCAGATATGAAACACGCACAGTAATTGAGAAACAAAGAAAATGGTTTGTTCTTTGGCTGACCAAAGTTGATACAAAAGTAGAAAAGCAATTTCGGTTTGTAGATGGGTACCGATACAAGACAATTCAACTTCCTAACGGCAAAGCTCTAGCTGATGAATGGGAGAATGGTATTTATGACGCTGAAAATGGAATGTGGTTAGAACTCAACGATTGGATTAAACGCATATTGAAAAGTTTATCAGCATCTTTCTCTGGAGCAGTTAATTCTACCCAATTTTTAATCAAACGTTCTTTAAATGAGCAAATAGAAAATATCAGGACTAAATCTGTTCAAACTGAGCAGAATTTGCGTGAGGTTGAAACTGTAATTTTTGAAGTTTCCAAAACTCGGGATGAATTGAAAGAATCAACACAAAGCACTTAAAACATACTGATATTATGAACAATTTGCCATTTAACGAAGAATTAAGTAAACAAGCCAGTCAAACAGCGGATTATTATGCCAAACGTAATAAAATTATTGATTTTGAAATAGCTATAGATTTTTGGATTGATACTCTTGGACTTTGCGAGGATATTGATAAAGAAGATGTAGAACAAGCAAAAACTGTATGTGAACAAACGTTTTTTTTAGTCAGAACAAAAGTGAATAATATTATTCCCCAAGACAAAAGAATCCAGCAAAATTACCGACAAGTAATGGAAAAATTTTTAGATTTAGAACACTTGAACTTGCAACAGCAAAAGGGACAGAATTCTCAAGAGGTTTCTGTATTTTTATCCAATTATTTGCTTTTGTGTTTCGGCTTCTTTATCATCGCATCCGTTCTGGTATATGGTATCTATATCAGAAATAAAGCTTCTGGATCTAAGCAACCAGGAACAGTGAACGATGAACCTGCTAACCAAAGCTGTAAACAGCCTAACAATTTGTCTGGGGTGACAATACCACAGACACCTAAAGGTAAAGCAATTCAGTATCAAAATTTTTCAGTAGTATTTGTGGTCAATGTTTCTCACCAAAATATTATTGATAATATTAAACGTTCTGGTTTTATTACTCCTGAGATTAGTGATGGTTTATGTAGGGCAACCAAAGCTTTATGGGCAGGTAAAAGCTCTGATTTTTCGAGAACGCAATTAAATCAGAGATGGATTTCTTCACAAGAAAATACTTCTCCAGATATTGAATCTACTTTTGATGTTCACCTTATTTGGGTTGAGTTTAAAGAATCCGAGCTTCATCCTGGTTTTAAGGAGAACAAGAAACTTTCTGCGCGTTTAGCAGCTTTTCAATGGCTTGCTAAAATTAGACCTAGAGCAAATGTCTCTCAAAGACTTCCAGATATTTCATATACCCAGACAGAAGTTTATCGGTTATAATCATTCGGTTATACTCATAAAGTATTTAGGTATTTAGTATTTATGATGGACGATTCAAAAAAAATAAAGATTGAAAAACTCGTAATTGAAGAGTCGGAAGTTATTGAAGGATTAAAAAATGGGACGCTTGAACGTTACGGCTGCGCTATTCGTAGAACTTCATCTCTTGCGATAACTCACTTTATTGTTGAGCCTCCAGAAATCACCCAAAAACTTCAGGAAGCACCTTCAAAAAAACTTTTAAACTCGGGCGAATCATCATCAAATCAGCCTCAAGATGAACTTAACTTTACTGACATAATAGATTTGTGTGGAGAAGTTATAAATAAACTTAATGAGGATAAAATTCCTATTCCTGATGGCAAGTATCAACCTATTAGTCCAGAAAAAATATTTGTAATTTCTGATACATATAACGGTTACTCTTCACTTGCTACTAACCAATTATCTTCTATACTACAAGTATCTCAAATTGCAGCCGCTGCAAGCGTTATTAACCTTGGTGTAAGTGTTGCTGGTTTCGCATATATGGGATATAAGCTGAATCAAATTCAAAAATCTTTGAGTGACATACAAGAGCAAGTCGAAACTGGTTTTAAGAATTTAAATAACAAACTTGATGGTATTTCAGGGCAACTATCATATTTGTGCTTGCTGGCACAGAATAGTTATGAACGTCAAAAACGTCTTGAAAAAGCGCTTCATGAAATACACAGACTTTTACTAGTTCAAATGCTGGTAAAGTTAAACGCCACTATCCAAGACTATCTTCTATTTGGAGATAAGTCTACTAGAGATACTATCCGAACCACAGAAGAAGTCAGAGGTACTCTTTTAGATCAAGCAACTAGAGTGGAAGCATCTTTAGATACTGCATCATTGTTAACCGCTGATCTATCAATCAATGGTTGGGTGATAGCATTAATGACTAAAGCCCAATTGCTAGCAAGGCTTGGACGTTATGATGATGCAATTCAAATACTTACTAATGATATTAAGTGCTACAAGTCCATTGTTGAAAAATGGGCAGCAGTCCTAATAAAAGGCAAATTTGAGCCAAAGTTGGCAACAGCTTACAGATTTGGTATACCAGATCTATCGAAACATATTTCAACAGAGAGGGTAAAGCGAATCGCGCGTATATCTCCCATTGACAGAAAGATCAAAAATAACCGCATCAATGAAATAATTAATAAAGCACAAGTAGAATTGATGCTTGAGAGATATTCTCATTGGGGAGAATCTTGGGTTTATGAGCAAGTTGCTATCGCTGAATATTTAGATGGGATGAGTGAAACTTTAGCAAAGTTAGAAAGTTTTTGTTTGTTCCTGGTAGAGTGTCAGAAACGTGGTATCAATATTACTGAGGATTTGTTTGTGAATCTTACTGCTTGCAATAATCTTTATCTTCTGCCAGTTATAAAATAGGGTTCTTGCGTAGATTTTATGGTGGTTGAGGATTGATTACCACAAAACCCTTACGGGGCAAGGATTATAAACTATAATGCCAATATTTCCAATGAAATGCCGACACAATAAGGCTTTCAATGATTTTAAACTGGGTTTTCCATAAAAAGTACCGAAGAACCTAAAATAGCTTTTTCCAAATTAAAAGAATTAATTTTTATGGTTGGTTAAAATATACTATTTTTTTAACCATAATCTTGCTGTTGAAATTATAATAACTTCAACAAAATTTGGGTTGTAGCTATCAATTTAAAGCTAACGCTTTTCTGGGAGTAAACAACTTAACTTCCAAAACAATATGCTACAAGCAGTGCTTCCCAACTCAAATGAAACCTTCCTCCAAAACGCTGTTGTTGAAAGATACAACTTCTCCAAACTAAACAAAACACGCATCCGGTTCAAAATTCAGTTAAAGAAAACCACCAAAAGCAATGCTCCAAAATGGGCAGACGTTCTCAAATCTTCTCAAAATGAACAAGAATCCGACTTAGTAAAAGTCACAAGTTCAGAAGTTGGTTTAAAAGGCATCAAAGTTTTCAAAGCTTTAGATGAAGCAGCAAACAAACTTAGACAAGAAATTGCATCAGTCCAAGAATGGATGAATTATGACAACGGTGATTGGATTTGTTCCATAGACCTAGCACCAATAGTTTGGAGTCAATTAATCGAAATTAGAGATCATATTGCTCCTACTTTACGAACTCAACTCAGAGAAGAATATGAGGAAGGTTTCGCAGATTACCAAGAACGGATTGATAAATTCCTCTCACTCAATGCTTGGCAGTTATCTGGAGAACAACAACAAGAAGTTAAGCATAATTTAGTGAAAGCTTTTCCCTGTGTAGAAGAACTAGAAGACTATTTACAAGTAGTAATTGGTCGTCCTGTGATTATTCCCGCTCTTAGTGAGCAATTGTCAGAACAACAAGCTGAATGTTTAGAACAAATCACTAGATTTATCGAACATTATGACAGAAATTTAGAACAAACACTCAGAGAATCAGCGATCGCAGGTGGTGAACAACTAGCAGCGCAATTACTCGAAGATTTGAGCAACTGGGAACCAGGACGCAAACCGGTTAACTTCAAAAAGAAAATGGAACGCCATTTCAAGAAAGTGCAAATGCTTTTGGGTAACGCCAGTTTTGAAGCGGGAAGCAGTCTTGGACAAATGATGACTCATCTAGAAGAAATCCTCGAAACCGCTTCAGTGGATGCTAAAAGGCTTGACTCACAGGGACGTTCTCAATTGCAGGAAAAAATGGACGAAATTTACTCCAAACTCATGGATGAACAGCGTCATCTGCAAAGATTAGCCAGCGATGAAGGTATGGGTTTAACCAAAGCTACAGCTATGTCTCTTAAACTCCGCTAGGAAAAACAGCCAAAAACCTATCTGTATCATCCCTGAGCAAAACAATGTGTGAGGTGTAGATGAAAACAATACACCTCCCCCCATCTTGCTACGCAATCAAAAGGAGAAGGGATAGCAACTGTTTTCCTGTTTATCACAACCATATTAACTTGCCAATTTGCAGTAACTAGAGGTAAATAAATGTCACATTTTTCAACTGTCACCACAAAATTAACCAACCATCAATGTTTGGTAAAAGCTCTACAAGATTTGCAGCTTACCGTCCAAGTTCATGAAAAACCACAACTGCTAAAAGGTTATTACGACGACTCCGAAGGCAAAAGTGCTGAGATTGTTGTTCCCGGTTCTACTTTAAATGTCCGCGCAGATATCGGGTTTATGTGGGAGCAAGAAGCAGGGGTGTATCAAATCATCCACGATGCTTATGAAACAGTACCCCGACTGGGAGAAAACTTCTTTTCTCATACCCTCATGCAAGCCTACGGTAAAAACATGGTTCGCGCTAAAGCAGAGCAGTTACAAGAACGGTTAGGAGAATGCACCATCACAGAAGAAACGACGGGTCAGGTACATACCTTGCGTCTTGCATTCTCAGCACATCAACAAACTCAACAAGTACGGAGATAGTTTATGGAACGGGCAATATTGATACATTTTGATGCTGGTGCAGGTGAAGTAAAAATAGAAGCCGAGGGATTTGAGGGATTGTCCTGTATAGAAGCAACTCAACCTTTTGAGGAAGCTTTGGGGATAGTAGGCGATCGCACTTACAAACCAGAATCTCAACAACAAGTTCGCACCACTAATACCCATCAACACCGACTACATCAGTAAATCTTCACAGGGGGAATCAACAAAATTCCCCCATCTTTCCATGAGTGAACTACCCGAAGAATATCCCATGCTCCATATTTACACCTCAAAAGGAGCGCGACAACCAGTAATTATCAAAGGAAATACTGAGGGACTTTGCACTTTAGTTAATGCCCTAATTTCCGCTATTGCTCATCCACAGTCTTCTGGAGTTACTGAAGCCTTTAACAGTGATGCCGAAGCTTACGAAGTAGTTGTACATCTTGTCACCACTCATAACGAACTTTATCCCGTACCTGAGCAAAATTCACAACCATGAAATTATCAAACTTAATTACCACCATTGACTCTCAAATACCCATTGTGGCTTTAGAGGTTCTCTCCCCTGAAGAAGCGACCATTATTCAATGGTTAACTACTGAAGTCATGGACAAACTCAATAGTCCTGTGTATTTCTGGAATTTAGGAGTATCCAGCTTAGAACAATGTCTAATTGCTGACGACGGTGGACTGGTATTCAAATCAGTTGATACTTATAAAAAGCCTCCCCACGCTGACCCTTTAATATATGTATTCGAGTACATCAGCAATTTTGAGGGGAATGGGGTTTTCATTCTGGGAGACGTTCACCCCTTTGTGGGTAAAAACTCCCTGCAATTAAGTTGGGAAGTTCTCACCAGGGTCAAGAACTTGTACCATCGTCTCAAACCAACTGAAAAACGCATTGTACTTCTGGGTCAAAATATTCAATTGCATGAATCTTTATTAGACCTGTCCGAAATATATAACGGAAAAATGGTAGAACGGTAAATGGAAAATATACCGTGGTTCTACCAAAGATGAAAAATATTACCAATTATATACATATGTACCCAAAACGCGCTAGGGGT
>NZ_BJCE01000196.1:0-10351 GCF_005402885.1 Sphaerospermopsis reniformis | reverse complement strand
ATTTTGTAGTTCCCCATAGTGCAATTTTTAATCACTGAGAACAAGTCTTTGAGGAGGAAATTATGGCTAGTATTAAACTCTCTGAATTGCAAGTAGCTGGTTCTGAATTATTCCAAGATTCCGAAAGTTTTCTCAACGAAATGAGCGATGCTAATTCTGTTTATGGTGGTGGTAACGATTATGTGAGCGATGCTTCTACTCTCACAAAATTAGCTGAAGCCTTTGTGAATACCTATGGTATTGGCCATATCGGTTATTTAGCTAAGTCCTACAGCGATGGCTACGGCTACGGCTACTAATAGTCTTTCTTGTAGTGAACGACTGAGCTAAATGGCTCTCCTGGGATCAACGGTAAAAGTAATTTATGTAATTCACATATATCTAATTAACATAAGTTGACTATTTTACCAATAAACCAGGAGAGCCAATAAAAAAATCAACAAAATCTAATTTTTACAGCATTAAATAAATGGCACGAATTATTATTGCTGACCTGCATCCTATTGATTCAGAAGTATTTATCAATGAAGTCAATAATCAGGAGTATCAAGCAGTATTTGGTGGTGTAGATGGTTCTAGTTATCAAATTCTAAATTTTGGTGTTAAGACTCTTGAATTTATGCTTGTAATTGCGGCTATTGATGCTATTTCATTTTTAACAACCTCATTCATAAACAAAGATTATGAATTGACTGGTAGAGACTTTTTATTAGAAAGTATGTACAATATTCAAGAATAAGTATGATTGTTAAATACGGAAGCAAAAATAAGGATTTTTCTGGAAAAATATCAAATATTATTGATTAAAATTTTTTCATTTTCAGTAAAGCTATGCCATTTCTTTTAAGTTCTCAAAACGTTTTTCCTTATCTCATTTCCCAAGGAATTTGTACTCAAGCAGAACAGTCATTGAGTAAAATTGAGTTAAAATCTGCCAAAAATTTTAATTTATTAGTTAGCTTCCCCGATGGTAGTCAATTGTTAGTAAAACAAGAACGTCTTAACCGAGAAGGTAGAACTCGTGGTGAGTTTTTAGATGAATGGCAAGTTCATAATTTTTTCCAAACCTTCCCAGAAGTTAGTCATCTACGCTCATCTTTATCAGAAGTAATTCATTTTGATGCTGAAAATTCCATCATTGTTTTTAATTATCTCAATAACTATCGGGATGTAGCAGAATTTTATGCTAAGGAGAATTTATTCCCGACTAAAATTGCTCGCTCAATAGGAGAAAATTTAGCTTCAATTCATCGTTTAACTTTAGACCGTCAAGAGTATCAGCAATTTTTCCAAAATTCTGAAGTGATCACACAGCCAACAAATTCTCAGATGAATGGGGGAGTAAATAGAATTACACCAGAAGTATTTGGTCACGTTACATCTGATGGGTTGAAATTCTTTGCACTTTATCAACGTTACGATAATTTAGGAAAAGCGATCGCCAATTTGAAAGAGGCTTTTCATCCTTGTTGTTTAACTCACAATGACCTCAAACTTAACAATATTTTGCTTTCTTTAAATTGGGAAACAGCAGCAGAAAGAGAAATATCCTCAAAATTTTTATTGCCTGATCAAGATGATCAAATGATTCGTTTAATTGACTGGGAACGTGGTTCTTGGGGAGATCCAGCCAATGATTTAGGATCAATAATTGCTAGTTATTTACAAATTTGGCTATATAGTATGGTAGCTAGTAGAACCATACCCATTGAAGAATCTTTGCGGTTAGCGGCAATTCCTTTACATCTAATACAGCCTTCCATAGCAGAATTAATGGCTACTTATTTAGCTAACTTTCCCGAAATTTTAGAGTGTAGTCCTGAGTTTTTACAACGAGTTGTACAATTTACCGGTTTTTCTTTAATTACATCTATTCAAGCTAAATTGCAACATGAAAGAACCTTTGGTAATTCGGGTATCTGCATTCTTCAAGTCGCCAAAAGCTTATTGTGTCGTCCTCAAGCATCTATGACCACAATTTTTGGCATGGAAGCCTCAGAATTGATACCTACCAATTTATCAATGACTGTCGCTTGATGAGGAGTCAGAAGTCGTAGGGGCGAAGTAGGGGCGAAGCATTCGGAAAATAACCTTTTCATAAAATTGATAATTGATTGCCTTCGGCACGCTACGCGAACGCCTGAATGCTTCGCCCTTACAGGAAAATAACCTTTTCATAAAATTGATAATTGATTGCCTTCGGCACGCTACGCGAACGCCTGAATGCTTCACCCTTACAGGAAAATAGCTTTGGACAAAAATTGATAATTGGTCGTCCGAATGCTGATGCTTCCAGCACGCTTCGCGAACGCCCGTACAGGAGTCAGGAGGTAGAATTTCTTTAATTTTGACTTTTGACTTGATACCTCCCCACCTCGCCACACCCTACACCCTACACCCTACACTAGAAACTATGCAACTATTAGATTCGGTACAGTCTCAACTTGCAGAACTGCCCCAGCAATTGCAGACATCACTAGCGGATATTGTCAATAATATTACAATTGAATCTCACCACTGTATCAAGCATCCAAAGTACAAATCTTTAGAATTGCCAGAGTCAGTGATCCCTCGCTTTGAGAAGTTACCACTGGAGATGCAGCAACAGCACTTAAAGTTACAATTGCGTAATTTTATATACAGTGCTTATTATAACGTTGCCACAAAACCTGACCAAAATCCTGATGACGAGGAAAGCAATAGTAAAGTAAACCAAAATCTTGAAAATAATAGTTTATTCGGAGTGGATTTAGAATTCTATGATCTTTTGCATACCAGGAACAAAAGTCAAGGCTACTGGAGTCATAGCTGGCAGATAGTCAGGGAAGAAACAGATGGCAGTTTGGCAGTGCATAAAAATGGGTTAACACTGCACGTTGATCCTAACTTGCATCTGTTACCAACAAAGCAAAAATTAACTGTTGGTAAGTTTGTATCTATTAAAATGCCGAAGAATTTGGTGCAGAAGGGATTTTATATGGCGGTAGCAAATGCAGGTTCCCAAAATAATCATGAGATTACGCGAATTTACTTTAACTTAACACCTGAAGGGGCAGCAGCCGTGATGGAAAGTTTAACAGAAGCACTAAATAATATCGACATTTCATTTTCGTTTAAAGCACTATATAATCCTGTCGATTATCGACGTTATGACTCAGCCGTGCTTTACTTTAACAAAGGCAAATATGAGCTAGTTCACCCAATATTACCAAGAATATATGAGGAAAATAAATCCTATTTTCAAGAGCAAGTACCTTTGTTTACTAAGTTATTAGCACCGGGGTTAGCTTGCGCTGAAGAACCAGAGCAAAAATTTGGTGATCAGGAAAGTTTTGGTACTCATCGCTGTCAAATTATTGCTAATGGTTTAATAGCAGCTTGGCAGCAAGGTGATCATAGCCCAGAAGGTCGTATGACATCTATTATTCAGCAATTTTCTGCGATGAAAATTGACTTACAAAGTCCTTATCTTAATCCCCGTTCTCAGGATATTTACACTCCTTTGTTTTAGTTGCACTTAAGAGCATTTAGCATCTGTGCTAAATGCTAAGGATTTTAGCATCAGTACCGTTGATAAATTTGTTTGGCTTCTCATTTTAGAGGTAATGGTATGATTCAAGAAAATTTTGAGCAAAATCAACAATTAGATAAGATATTGAAAGACGCACAGTTTCAACAAATTATCAAAGCTATTATCCTTGGTAAATATGCCTGGGCTTGCGTTTTATTTCTCCACTTTGCTGGATGCGACCCTCTAGACTATATACCCCATGAAATTTATAGTCAATTAATCCAAGATCACTATATTTTTACTGGAGATAAGCAGCATTTAAAGCAGGATAAAAAATTAGAATTTTCTGGTTTAAAGGTAAATTGGGGTAAATTTACGAGCAGTAAACATAGCTCAAATTAAATTTTGGTTACTCATAAATATATCCCCGACTTCTTTGAGAGGTTGGGGATATTAACATGAACATTAAAGTTCAGTTAAGCCTATTTCTCGCAATGAATAAAAAGCTAGATACAAATCATAGGTTTTCAATTCTTTACTCATGGGTTGTTTTGTTATTTATAATTGCCTTAGCTGGCTTCGCTGAATATTTGTGTAGAAGATTTTTGTGGAGAAGATTGATAGTTTTTATCTTCTTCTAAATTGGCTTTTATTTCTAATGTTTTCACTTGTTGTTTTAACCAATTTGTAAATAAATCACCTATGATTTTCACCCGCATCTGTTCATTTAATTGGGGTTTAATAATTTCCTCTACCATAATGATATGCGCTCCTTGAGATGTAATGATTGGTTTGATAATTTGGGGGGGGTTGGCTGCAAAAATAGCGGCGGCTATTTCTGGTCTAAAATCACTGCGTTGGCGCATACCTTGATATCCTCCAGCACGACGAATTTCGGGAGTTTGAATATATTGACGAGCAATTTGGTGGAAACTGATTTCACCTTCTTGCAAAGCATAAAATATTTCTAAAGCTAAATCTTCATCATCTAATATCACTTCATAAGTTACTGCGGCGGTGTAGTCGAGTTGGTGAGCATAAAAAAATGGTTCAACTTTATCTGCAAATAAATGCTCGGCTAATTTTGCAGATACTAAGTTAGTATGGGCGATTTCTTCAAAGTTATCCAAAGAAAGATAATGTTTATTTAACCATGCCCAAGTGTCTTCTGCTTTAATCAGTTTGTTGGCTAATCGTAGGCTATCTGCTGCTTGTTGTAGTTCTTCTGTTGTGATAGTAATATCTTCTTTGATAGCAGTATCCGCAATTATTTTTCTAGTGGCGATCGCTTCTAGTACATTAGGAATTTGGCAAGATATTTTAACATGGTAAAGAATATCCTCAGAAGAAACGCTGATAAATTTTGACATCTTCTAATTCTCCATTATTAATAATTGAGGAGTCAGGAGTAGTTTTACTCTTGACTCCTGACTCCTACTATATTAAAGGTCTAAACCATTCTTTTGCAGCTTTTTGAACGGATCTAAAATAAAGTCAATAACGCGACGTTGACGCACAATAACTTCTGCGGTTGCGGTTTGACCTGGTGTTAAAGGAATACGTTTGTTACCAGCTTGAATATAAGGTTGTTCCAAGGCAATTTCTAACTCATAAGTTTCTAAGCGAGTGGGGCTATTTTCTGGAATTTTAGCATCAGGTGAAATCCAGGTAACACGCCCTTGCGTCACACCATATTCCTGGAAAGGATAAGCATCAAACTTGATTTTTACTGGCATTCCTACCTTCACAAAACCACTTTGTTGACTGGGCATTTGTGCTTTCAAAATTAAAGTAGCACCTTTGGGGGCAATTTGCGCCAGCATCTGTCCTGTTTGCACAACAGAACCGGGTTTTTTCACAGGTAATTCAAAAATTGTGCCATCAATAGGCGATCGCACTACTCGCTGTTGTAATTGCAATTCCAATGATTTAATCTGACTTTTGGTTTGAGTAATTTCTGATGTCACTGAAGTAATTTGTGTTTGTAAATCTTTCAGTTGTTCCTGATTTTTCAACAATGTTAATTTACCTGCTTGTACAACACTTTGATAGCTACTTTCCTGTTCTTGTAAACGCAGTTTTGCTTGTTCAATATCTGACTTAGCTTGAGTCATCATTGAGTTATATCGGCTTACATCTTCCTGAAGACGCAACTGAGATTGTTTAATATTAGCTTTAGCTTCTTCTGCCAACCTTTGACTTTCTTCTGCTGTTTTTTCTATTTCCACAAATCTAATTTGAGGAATTACACCTTGCTTTAAAAGTTGACGATATCGAGCAACTTCTAATAAATCTCGACTTAAACGACTTTTAGCTAAACGATGGGCAATTTGGGTAGAATTGATACTCTGTTTTGCTTGTTCAATTTGAGCGAGTCTTTCCCATTGTTGCAGATTATATGCACTTTGTTTAGCATCCAAGTTTTCTCTTGCTTGATTAACTTGAGCGAGTTTTTCTAATTGTTGGGACTGGTTTTGTTGTTCTTGGATATTTATCGCCAGTAATACTTGATTTTTGAGTAATTCTAATTGAGCTTGGCGATTAACTAAACCTTCTAATTTAGCTTGGGTTTGTTGCATTTCTGTTCGCAAAACTTCAGAATCTATTTCTACTAAAACCTGTCCAGCTTGAACTGTTGCACCTTCTTGAACATTGACAGCAATAACACTACCAGTAACTGCACTATCTAATGTTTGGGTTGCACCTTTGGGTTCTATTCTACCACTAGCATTTCCAGTTTCATCAACTTGAGAAAACATTGTCCAAGGTAAGGCTACTGCTGTAAAACTAACTAGTAAATAGAGCATTGAGCGTGTCCAGGCTTTAGGTAAAGCATCTAATAATTCTTCCGTACCATAAAACCAATCTTTTTCTGTAGTTGCTGTCTGTTTTTCCTGTTGAATATCAGCAGAATGAGTTTGTCCTGATATCAAAATGGCTGAGGATGAATTGTAAGTTGATTGTGGCATATTTTAATTATTTGTCAATTTGTAAGGTAGAAAATGATTTTTTCAAGTAAGAAGTCAGGAGTTGTAGGGGCGACGCATTCGGAAAATAACCTGTGATAAAAATTGATAATTGTTAGCCCGAATGCTGATGCTTCCAGCACGCTTCGCGAACGCCCTTACAGGAGTCAGAAGTTAGAATATTTGTTTGTAGCAGGAATCCACAGGAGAAAGTTTTTTCATCAACAACCAATGACTCGAAAACTTTCATTTATACTGAACCCTGAATCCTTACTTTTTTCAAGCCAATTTATATGAAAAAGCCCTTTGATTTTTAAATAAATTCAGTTGAAAATCCAACATACATATTAGAGACGTTGTATGCAACGTCTCTTGATTTATATTGAAGATTAAGGTGATTGGTGATTGGTGATTAGTGATTAGTGACTGGGACGAAAATCAATAATTACCTGTTCCCTATTCCCTATTCCCTTCTTACTGTCACCTGTCACCTGTCACCTATTTACTGACTTAACCTGTAGCGGCTAGTTGTTGTTGATTGAGATAATAATAATGTCCTTTTTTAGCAATCAATTCTTCGTGAGTACCGCTTTCCACTAAAACACCGCGATCTAAAACTAAAATCAGGTCAGCATTACGCACAGTAGAAAGACGATGGGCAATAATTAAACTTGTGCGTCCTTTAAGGATTTTTTTGAGATTGTTCTGAATAATTCTCTCAGATTCAGCATCAAGATGACTGGTAGCTTCATCTAATATTAAAAGGCGCGGATTTCCTAATAATGCACGTGCTATGGCTAGGCGTTGGCGTTGTCCTCCTGATAACATTCCTCCACCTTCTCCAATTTGGGTTTCATAACCCATTGGCATCCGTTTAATAAACTCATCTGCACCTGCCAATTGTGCTGCTTCAATAATTTCTTCTAGACTGGCTTCGGGGTGAGCTATGCTGATATTTTCCCGAATTGTACCACCAAATAAAAATGTTTCTTGGTCAACAACTCCTATTTGCGATCGCAAGGATTTTAAGGCAATACTAGTCACATCTTGATTGTCAATTAATACTCTACCATCCGTCGGCAGATATAACCCTAAAATCAATTTAGAGAGTGTGGTTTTTCCTGAGCCACTGCGCCCAACTACGGCTACAGTTTGTTTAGGTTGAATTTCAAAACTTAAATTTTCTAGAATGTTAACCTCGCTGTCTGAATGATAGCGAAATGTCACATTATCAAAACAAATTCTTCCATGTAATCTTGGTAAATTTTGCCGGGGTTGTATTGCTAAATCTTCTTCTACTTCGGCTTCTAAGACATCATTAATCCGCTCGGTAGAAACAATCACTTCTTGTAATTGATTCCATAATACAATTAACCTTTGAAAAGGTTGAATAATGTTGCCCAATAACATATTAAAAGCCACTAATTGACCAATAGTTAATTGATTTTGAATCACTAACCATGCTCCAAACCACAATAAACCAGTGGTAGCTAGGGATTGAATGGTAGAACTAATTATTTGCAATTGGTTGCCGATTACCTGAACGCTAAAATTTTTCTTAGTCAAGTTATTTAGCAATTCTTCCCAATGCCAACGCACTGTTTGTTCAATAGCCATTGATCGAATAGAAGAAATGCCAGATAAACTTTGAATTAAGTAACTATTTTCTTTGGTTACCGCACCAAAGACTTCACGGCTCATGCGTCTTAAAAAAGGCGTAGCAAAAAAAGCTAAACAGACAAAAGGTGGAACTATTGCTAATACTAACAAAGCCAAAGGTGGACTATACCAAAACATCAAACCGACATAGATAAACACGGTCAGCAAATCTAAAATAATAGATAATGCTTCACCAGTAAGAAACCGTTGAATTTTTTGATTTTCTTGGACGCGAGAAACAATATCACCGACGTAACGCGACTCAAAAAATGACAAAGGTAAACGAAATGTATGTTTAATAAATCCCACCAACAAAGCTACACTAATTTTATTGGCTGTGTGGTCTAATAAATATTGTCTGAGTCCATTGATGATAACACGAAATAAGCCAAAAATTAGCAAACCAAACCCAACAGTATTTAAAGTAATGGTGCTACCTTGAACAATGACTCTATCTAATAATAGTTGAGTAAATAAAGGTGTCACCAGTCCAAAAACTTGAATTAATACCGAAGCTACAAATACTTCTAGTAATACCTGAAAGTGAGGTTTAACTAAATCAAATAACTGCCAAAATGGTGTATTCGTTTCTGGGGTGTCTTTGAGTGATTTTGTCGGTTGTAATAACAACGCATAACCAGTCCAACCGGCTTTAAATTCCCCGATAGTGAGGGTGCGTTGACCAATAGCAGGATCAGCAACAATTACCTGTTTTTTGGTGATTTCATAGACAACGATGTAATGTTTACCTTCCCAGTGGGCGATCGCTGGTAATGGTTGTTGTGCTAATTTATCTAAACTAGCTTTTACTGGACGAGTAGCAAAACCAATACTTTCAGCCGCAGAAGTTAAACTCCGCATAGATGCACCAGCACGGTTAACATTAGCAAGTTCCCGCAAGCGATTTATACTGAAATTTTTACCCCAATAACGGCTAATCATCACTAAGCAAGCTGCACCACAATCAGAAGCACTTTGTTGTTCAAAATATGGGTAGCGTTTGCTAATTTTGCGCCACCAATTACTGGCGGTGACAGTAGGACTAGGAAAGTATTTTTGGCGTTGTTTGGGGCGTTGTTTCGATTGTGGTTGAGGTTGGTTTCTCGGTTGTGGAAATTGAATGACATTGGGATTTTTGGGTTTAACTTCGCGCTTGATCGGTTCGGTAATTGGTATATTTTCTGCTGCAATTAATGTACTAAGTTGCGGCCAATGTTGTATTGCTTGTTGCCAATCAGCTTGACGTAAAATGTAAGCTATTGTTGGTTCTGTTGCTTGCCAATTTTCCTGTGGGGGATTTGCCAAAATATTACCAGGTGTTAATTTTGTACCTTGAGCATTTTGTAATTCTCCCTGCCTTACTAACAACAGTTTAGCATCTTTAATGATTTGGGAATTGACAGTACCAATGTCTAAATTTTGTTTGGTAAATAAGGACAATGCTGTTAACATTTCCTCTACTGATTCATGGCGGGGAATAGCAGAGTTTTGGCACAATAACAGCAGTGTATCCCAAAGTTCTGCCTTCAGGAATAGGCGCTCCCATACTGTCGAAATCTTATTAATTACCTCCTGGGGAAGATAACCTATTTTTAAATTCATAGAAGCTCTAGCTACATAATTGCTAAACTTCTGTTCGGGAAAAAGTGTCAACTCTCCAAATGATGAACCAGATGTTAAAGTCGTAATTAAATTATTTTCACCATCTAATAGTCTGACTTTACCAGCCAAAACTAAATAAATTCCTGGTGCTGCGGTGGCTGATTGCCAAAATTGCTTGGCTATTGGTGGTTCAATAATTTCTAAGGCTTGAATACAATTTTCTAAGTCTTTTTTAGACAGAGAATCACCCAAAATTTGGGTAATTTGTGCGGCTAATTGTTCCTGAGAAAAAGTTGATGTCATTTTCTTACCTCCCAAGTTTAGTTATTGGTCTGAATTAAATTAAATGACCAATTGAAACTAGGTTCGGAGTTAGATTGCAAATCGCAAATGGTGATATTAGCATCCTGATTTGACAGATTTTTTTGTTGTTGGGAACTTTTGAATTTGGTAGAAAGTCCCATTTGTTTAAGCAAGCGATTAATGTGGCGATCGCTAATTTCAATTCCTAATTCATTGGCTAAATGTTTACTCAACCATTGAGCAGTCCAAGATCCAAAAGCATAGCCATATTCACGGGGACTATGAGTTACCAATTCTTTCAATCTTTCAA
>NZ_BJCE01000195.1:0-10455 GCF_005402885.1 Sphaerospermopsis reniformis | reverse complement strand
AAATCAATTTTTGAGTTATGAATTTGTAAACGCTGACTAAAAACCCATAAACTTAAACCACTGATAATTATTGCTTGTTGTGGTTGAGTGAACACTGAAACTAACCAACCTAAAAATAATAAAATTCCCCCTATTTTTTGCCAAATAGCAGCAACAGAGGGGGTAGATTTAATATTTTTAGCTGATAAACAAACCGCTAACAAACCACAAATACTAATTGCTAAACCTAACTGCGTGACATTAACACCAGCAACAAAAATGGCTCGAAATAATAATCCTAATAAACCATAAATAATGACTGCAAAATAAATTCCTACTCCCCAGCTATCATCCTGTGTGTCGATATTTTCTCTTGGTTGTTTGAGTTTTTGATAAACTGTAATTAAGGTTGTACATACTATTGCTATATAAACAGCAATTAGGGGAAACCCTGATATTTTCCAACCCCAATGTAAATAACTTAAACTGAGAATATTCAAAAATGGTAACTTCCCTGATGGAAAATTACCAATAATTGTGCGATTTTTAGCAAGTAAAACTGTAATGGTTGATAGAAATAAAGAAGCAATAGCTAATACTAACCAGTTAATAGGATTATTCCATAAATTAAAGCTATCCATTGCCCAAAAATTAACAGGCACTAATAACCAAGTGACAATTAATAATGTCTGTGCTGTCAATTTTAAATTATCTTGTTTACCTGCCCAAAAAGTAAAACCACCAAATGTTAAAGTATAAGCTAATAAAACTCCATATTGTCCAATAGCGGGAAATTTTTCCCATTGACTTGCTGCTAAAACACCAGAGGATAAAACGACTAAAAACACTCCTAAAAATAATAACCATCTCACACTTAATTCTTCACCTAATGATTGCAGCATCGCAGTGATAAAATTAGGTTGAGGTGGTGTTTGTGGTTCTGGGGTTAAGGTGGCAATTAATGGTTTTGATGTGGTAGTCTTTGTCAATACTGCTTGTGTTTGATATTCTAATTGTGGTTGTAATTGTGGTTGTAAAACTACAGCACAAACTAGATAAGTTTGACATATTTGCCTAACTTTGGCATCAGATATTAAACCTAGACGCAACCAAATATCTAAACCTTCTAATAACTGAGGATGGGAACTAGGTATTCTCAGTTCAACTGTTAGTAGAGGATCACGGGATGATGACATAAGTTTCAACCGTATCAGTAGATACTTATATTTTGATTGTATTGTTACAATATTTTGGTGTTTGTTGTGCCAGTTCTCAGAATATCTTACGCAAAGCCGCAAAAACACAAAGAAAAGTTAAGTTTTATCGCTAAAAGTACAAGGTATGTTGTAGCCATTTGCTAAAACTGTCACTTTAGAGGTTTAATTATTGCTGCTGGAGTAAGTTCTGTGTGTGTTTTGTGTGGGGGATGGTTAATGTTTATATCCTTCCCCTCTAAAAATAAAAATTAATCTGTACCAGCTTTCTGTTCTTGATACAATTGTTTAAACAAAGCTTGTTGTTTTTTATGATCTACAATGGGTGCAGGATAACCAACTGCACGACGTTCTAAGGGTGTAATATTTCCACTTATTAAATATTCTGTATCTACAGATTTCAATTCTCTCACCCATTGTCTGATATATTCACCATCAGCATCAAATTTCTGTGCTTGACTAGCTGGGTTAAAAATTCTTAATGGTTTGGGGTCCATTCCACTTGACGCACTCCATTGCCAACCACCATTATTAGCAGATAAGTCACCGTCGATGAGTTTCTGCATAAAATATTTTTCTCCCCATTGCGGGTTTATAATTAAATCTTTGGTTAAAAAACTGGCTACTATCATTCTACATCTATTGTGCATCCAGCCTGTTTCATTTAATTGTCGCATGGCTGCATCAACTATGGGATAACCTGTTTTTCCTTCACACCAAGCTTGAAAATGTTTTTCGTTATTTCGCCAAGGAAAGTTTTTAAAAACTTCTCTATATGCACCTTCAGCTAATTCTGGAAAATGGTACATGGCGTGTTGATAAAATTCCCGCCAAGCTAATTCTTTTTGCCAAGCGATAATATTATTAGTGAATTCTTCACTGTTACTATTTGCTAATAATTCTGCGGTTTTATGCCAAATTTTTCTTACTCCTATCACACCAAATTTTAAGGCTGGACTTAATAAAGATGTACCTTCAATAGCAGGATAATTTCTTTGTTCATCATATTCATTAATCACAAACTTGGTAAATTTGTCTAATTTTTTATGTGCTGCTGTTTCTCCTGGTGCAATTATTAATTCCCTATCCCAAATAAAACCTAAATCTTTCGCTGATGGTAAATTAATTGTGCCTGTTTTTTTAGCTATTTCCTGTTCTGCATCTGTTAAATTTTCGCAGTTTTCTAAAGTTGCAACTGGGTTATTTTTAGGTTTGCTACTCCAATTTTTCCAGAAGGGAGTATAAACTGTGTAAGGAGTTTTTGAACCACTAAAAATCTCATCGGGTGAATGTAATAATTGATCCCAATTTTTCTCTAGAGTCTGAATACTTTTTTCTTTAAGTGCCAAAATTACACTTTTATCCCGTGTTTGTGCGTAGGGTTCTACATCCCAATTCCAAAAAACTGCTTTTGCTTTCAAAGCTTCAGCTAATTTGGGAATGGCTGTTACTGGATTATCTTGTAAAATTAATAACTGACTACCTGCTTGAAGATATCGTTGTTGCAATGCTTGTAAACAACCAATCATGTAACTAACTCTAGCAGATGCAACATCATCCTGTTGCAAAATGTCAGGATCTACACAAAAAACACCTACTACCTTTGCAGTTTGTTTTCTAGCTGCTGCTAGTCCTGTATTATCGGAAATACGTAAGTCTCGACGATGCCAAAATAAAATCAGGTCAGACATTTGTTGACAATGGTTACAATATAGTTTATTTGTACTATGATACTACTAATGGTATTATTTAGCATCATGCAAGTGATTAATTTTTATGTAAGGACTGATAATAAAGCAGAGTTTTCACGGCATTCTTGATAAGCTGTTATGCCTTTAACTTGAATAATTAATACAAGCAAGATGCTTGTGCTACTGTAACTTCAGGTTTTTTAATTATACAGTTTAGCTGCACATCAGCTTAATTTATAAAAAAACTTACTGTTATGGATTTCTGCTACAAATAAATATTCTGACTCCTGACTCCTGTACGGGCGAAGCATTCGGAAAATAGCCTTTTCATAAAATTGATAATTTGTCGACCGAATGCTTCGCCCCTACGACTCTTTGAACTCCTGAACTCCTGATTTTATAAAGTATCGTTAAAAACACCTAATTATCGATCGGCAATAGTGGCTATTTGAGACAATTTTCAGTAAACTGTTGTTAATAGAGAATTTAGTATTTTATCATGGCAATTTTATTACTGGAAGACGGAACAACGGAAAGTGATTTAAGTGCGATCGCTCATGAGTTAGAACCTCTAGGTATTAAACTCAGACATTATGATCCGGGGACATCTTTACTTTTTCCAGAACTGATGGAACAAGAAACCGTTACAGATGTCGAAAAGCGTCATATTGTAGGACTTCATAACAGCGTGTTTGAGTTTCTTCAGCAAGAAAATGGTTATTTGTGGAGTGATTTACTCAATATACATCCTGGTTCGCCAAATTTGGAAACTTGGATGGCTACTTATGGACGTTATCACACCCATAATGCTGCAGAAGCTATTTATTTGTTAGCAGGAGAAATAATTTATGGTTTTGTGAAACCTGATCGCACTCAAGTACAACTGTTAATTACATCACAAGACTATTTACACATTCCCGCCGGAGTAGAACATTGGTGTAGTTTCTCAGCATCTTTACATTTTAAGGTAATACGCTATTTCACAACTGTCGAGGGTTGGGTACCAATTTATACAGATACTCATCAACAGTTTAAAATTTAGCTTTTGAGAAAGTGCATCTACCAATAATCTACTTTCGGCGAGTCTGGGTAAAATAGATTCGCTTTAATTTTTTAATTTTTTGGAAAAAACCGATTATTTACTACAGGAAAGTTAAAGCTTGTCCGCGAATTTCCGTATTTACCTTTCCTTGATCATAAACAATTTCACCACCGACAATAGTTGTCACAGGCCACCCTGTCAAATTCCAACCTTCAAAGGAATTCCAACCACATTTACTTAAAACTTCTTCCCGCTTTACTGGTTTGTAGGTATTTAAATCTACTAAAACTAAATCCGCATCGTATCCAGGGGTAATTTCTCCCTTGTTGGGAATACCATAAGCGGTAGCTACTGCTTTAGACATCCAGTTCACAACTTGGGAAACAGTACATTTTCCAGCCATTGCTGAGGTTAACATTAAAGGTAGAGAGGTTTCCACACCTGGCATACCGGAAGGAGTATTCGGGTAAGTTTGACCTTTTTCTTCTAAAGTATGTGGTGCATGGTCAGTAGCGATAAAATCAATCACACCATCTCGTAAAGCTTGCCAAAGAACTTCATTATCATGGGGCGATCGCAACGGTGGGTTCATCTGTGCTAATGTGCCAATAGTTTGATAAGCACTGGTATTTAATAACAAATGTTGTGGAGTCACTTCCGCTGTCACCCAACTCGGTTTATCTTCACGCAGTAACTCCGCTTCTTCAGCAGTTGACATATGTAGAATATGTAACCGTCGTTGATATTTCTTAGAAAGCTTCAATGCTAATTGTGTCGCATTCAAAGCAGCTTGATTATCTTGAATTTGGGAATGAATAGCCGGATCATGAATACCAGCAAACTCTTGACGACGTTGGTTAATTCTCGCTTGATCCTCTGCATGAACAGCAATTAAACGACTACCATGAGCAAAAATCTGCTCTAGTACAGTTTCCTGGTCAACCAGCAATTGACCGTGCATAGACCCCATAAAAATCTTAATACCCGGAGTGGGTTGGGCAGAAACTAATTCTGTTAAATTATCGCCCGTTGCCCCAATAAAAAAGCCATAATTAACTAAGCACTTATTGGCAGCCCTTTGTAGTTTATCATCTAAAGCTGACTGGCTGGTTGTCAAAGGTCTTGTATTCGGCATTTCCAGAAAAGAGGTGACACCGCCTCTAGCACAAGCACAACTAGCAGTAAACAAGTCCTCCTTGTATTCCAAACCGGGTTCGCGGAAATGTACTTGCGGATCAATGACTCCCGGCAACAAAGTTAAACCTTGTGCGTCTATTTCTTGAGTTGGTGTGGCATAAGAGATTTCTGACGCTACCTCGACTATTTTACCGCCTTGGGTCAGCACATCCCCAATTATAAACTCACCATTGGGTAGAATTACGCGTGCTTGGCGAATCAGTAAACTTTTAGCAGATGACATAAATTTAATCAGTTATCAGTTCACAGTTAACAGTTATCAGTTTTATCTTCTCCTATATGTTAAAAGAAAATTAATTTCTACTCAGTCACAAACTTCTAGCAACCCATATCAACATCTATTAGGAAAAATCACTTGTCTAGTTAAAATATTAAAATAACAATAACATCACAGTCTCTCTCATCAGTTCAGTGCTTGTCTGTTACCCTAAATTTCAGTAATTTCATGCAAAATCAAGTGTCTGATAAAAACTCTAGCCAACAACCTGATAATTCCTGGATCGTCGAGCTAGGCAAAACTGTTATATTGAGCGTCTTTCTAGCTTTGGGGATTCGCACCCTAGTCGCTGAAGCGCGTTGGATTCCTACAGGGTCAATGGAACCGACGCTGCACGGTGTACAAGACCAATGGAAGGCTGATAAGATTATTGTCGATAAGGTGACATATAAATTTGCTAACCCACAGCGAGGGGATATAGTTGTATTTTCACCCACAGATGAACTCAAAAGAGAACAATACCATGATGCCTTTATTAAACGCATTATAGGTTTACCAGGAGAAAAAATAGAACTTAAAGACGGCAAAGTATATATTAATAAAAAATATCTGCCAGAAGAACAATATTTATTTACCTCATCCCGTACTGTTGTGGATGTTTGTGAATCAGGATCGCAACCTCCTTTCTTAGCGAAACCGCAAACCATACCAACTGATTCATACTTAGTGTTAGGTGACAATCGTGGTAGTAGTTATGATGGACGCTGTTGGGGTTTAGTACCACGGGAAAATATTATTGGTCGTGCTGTGATTCGTTTTTGGCCTCTGAATAAAATTGGCGGTCTTGATAAGTCTCCTTTGTATCCATCTCAAAATTAAGAAGGCAGGAGGCAGGAGGCAGGAGGCAAATATTTCTCCCCTACTCCCCTACTCCCCATCTGCTGATCAAAAAATTGGATTTTTTCCTGATCGGGGGCTGCAATTTTGATGGCAAAAAAAGCATAATAGAAGGGTGACCAAACTCTTAGCCCCTTTACAATCCCTAAAACAAGGTAACTGGTTTAAGCTGATTTGTGGAGCCAGTTTCCAACATCTACCGGCGGTCAGAAGTTTAACTTTAGCCTATACTTTGGCGGGTGCTGACTGCATAGATGTGGCTGCTGATCCGGCTGTAATTAATGCCGCTCAGGAAGCTTTACTGGTTGCTAAAACTCTTGTTAAAGATGCTCAAGCGAGAGGCTTTAATTTTTCAGGCCATTTACCCTTGTTAATGGTCAGCCTTAACGATGGAGAAGATCCCCATTTTAGAAAAGCCCAATTTAATCCTATTTATTGTCCACAAGATTGCCCTAGACCCTGTGAAAAGATTTGTCCAGCCCAAGCTATAGTTTTTAACAATCAAAAAGATAGCTTTTCAGGAATTATTGCCGAAAAATGTTATGGCTGTGGGCGTTGCATTCCTGTTTGTCCTTATGAGATAATTGATACAGCATCATATCTGTCAACGCCGGGAGCGATTGCACCATTGATCATGTCAACGGGAATAGATGCCATAGAAATTCATACAAAAGTAGGGCGTTTGGCAGAGTTTCAGCGTTTGTGGGAGGCGATCGCTCCTTGGGCAGATCAATTAAAGTTATTAGCTATCAGTTGCAATGATGGTGATGGTTTAATTGATTACCTACAAACAATTTATGATCTAATTTTACCCCGTACCCAAACCTTGATTTGGCAAACAGACGGGCGCTCTATGAGTGGTGATATCGGTAATGGTACTACCATAGCAGCCATAAAATTAGGACAAAAAGTTTTGGCAGCAAATCTACCGGGATATGTGCAGTTAGCTGGGGGTACTAATAGCTACACAGTTCCTAAATTAAAGGCTATGGGACTACTTCAGGAGGAAACGGAGCAGGGAGCAGGGAGCAAGGGGGAAAACTTTTCTCCTCTGCCCCCTGCCTTTATTGCTGGTGTAGCCTATGGTAGCTATGCTCGTGTGTTGCTGTCATCAGTTATTGACAAGTTGGAAAATCAGGAGGTGAGTTCCACTGGTGTTAAGGCAAGTCTGCGCCTTGAGGATGAACCGGAATTACTTTGGCAAGCTGTAAAACTTGCTGATTCTCTCGTTTCTCAGATTAAGTCACAGTAAGAGCGTTAAATTGCTCATTCGTTATCTCTAAAAACGTCACCACCATAGAAAGCATGACGATTACAGAAGACCTGCAAAAGTTACTGGACATTTTACCCCAAGACCTGCAACAGCAACTAGATAACCATCCTAAAAGAGATCATTTAGTTGAAGTGGTTTTGGATCTAGGTCGTCGCCCAGAAGCTCGCTTTCCTCATGCTGCTGAGTATCTGAGCGAATACCCTGTCACTCAAGCACAAATAGATGATTGTATTCAACGAGTCGGAACCTTTGGTGGAGATAATCGGGCGGGTATTGAGCAAACTTTACATCGGATCAGTGCTATCCGCAACCGCAATGGTAAAATTATTGGCTTGACTTGTCGTGTGGGTCGGGCGGTATTTGGTACTATTGGCATGATCCGCGATTTAGTGGAAACTGGTAAATCAATTCTCATGCTTGGTCGTCCCGGTGTAGGTAAAACTACTGCTTTGCGGGAAATTGCCCGTGTGTTGGCAGATGAATTGAATAAACGAGTGGTGATAATTGACACCTCAAATGAAATTGCCGGGGATGGTGATGTTGCTCACCCAGCTATTGGTCGCGCTCGGCGGATGCAGGTAGCAAAACCAGAATTACAGCATCAGGTGATGATTGAGGCAGTGGAAAACCATATGCCAGAAGTGATTGTCATTGATGAAATTGGTACAGAATTAGAAGCCTTAGCTGCCCGTACAATTGCGGAGAGAGGTGTACAATTAGTGGGGACTGCCCACGGAAACCAAATTGAAAACTTGATCAAAAACCCCACTCTTTCTGATTTGGTAGGGGGTATTCAAGCGGTGACGCTAGGAGATGACGAAGCGAGAAGACGCGGTTCACAAAAAACGGTGTTGGAACGCAAAGCGCCTCCCACCTTTGAAATTGCTGTGGAAATGTTGGAGAGACAACGCTGGGTAGTACACGAAAGCGTGTCCGATACCGTTGATACTCTGTTAAGAGGTCGTCAAGCTAACCCACAAACGCGCACTGTGGACGACAAGGGTAAGGTGTCTATTACTAGACAGTTATCTGTGGTTAATGGTCGCGGTGGTCATTTAGCTAGTGAGGATGAATCTTTTCCCGCAGTTAAACAAGTTAATGGCTGGCGTGCTTCTGGTCAAATGGTAGCTTTACCTCCTTTGTCTGTGGAAAGGGAACGGGTAACGGGACGCAGCGAGTTTGAACGCTTGTTAGATGAGTCTTTGAATTATGGTGAAAGTATTGATTTCGGTCATACTAAATCACCAGGTCCCAATGGGGAAGATTTGCCTTTGCACGTTTACCCCTATGGAGTGAGTCGTCACCAGTTGGAACAGGTGATTGGGGTGTTAAGTTTGCCTGTGGTATTGACAAAAGACATAGATAGTGCTGATGCGATTCTGGCGTTGCGATCGCACGTCAAAAACCACGCGAAATTAAGGCAAACGGCTAAGGCGCGTCATGTCCCTATTCATGTGATTAAGTCCAGCACTATTCCCCAGATTACTCGCGGTTTGCGGCGTTTGTTGAACATTGACGAGCCGGAAATTACCGATGATCAGGAATTACAATTGTTTTTGCACAGTGGTAGCGATGACGAAATAGACGCATTAGAAGAAGCAAGATTAGCGGTTGAACAAATTGTCATTCCTAAAGGTCAACCGGTGGAATTATTACCCCGTTCTGCTCAGGTGCGGAAAATGCAGCATGAGTTGGTGGAACATTATCGGCTTAAATCTCATAGTTTTGGTGAAGAACCAAATCGCAGATTAAGGATTTATCCAGCTTAATTTCACCTTTAACCCCCTTTCTGATGTGGAGAGGGGGCTAATAATGACATCAAATCATCCAAAATCAGAAAATCAAAGATTTACGAGTAGCAAATAAATGAATCATCAAACTACCTTTAAAGAAATTGCTTCTCAAGTGCAATTATTTCAGAGTATAGAACAGAAAGAAAGATTTATATTTGTGCTTGGTGCTTTAACATCTCGGTTAATTAGTTTACATAAAGCAGCCGAAATTATGGAAATGGATACAGAAATATTTTTGAAAATTTTAGAATTAATGGGAATAGATTTTTCATATCTTACCGTTGACGATATTGCTATAGAAAAAAACTGGTAAAGATCATGAAAATAGTTTTTAACTCTTCTCCTTTTATTTTTTTATCTCGGTTAGATTTCCTTGATTTATTTCTGACTATGGAAGCTGAATTTTTATTACCAGAAAGTGTTAAAGAAGAAATCAGTGCTAAACAAGATCAATCATCCATACATATTAATAAACTAATCAGCGAAAATAAATTAACAGTACAAAAAGTACAATTAGTTTCTCTAGCTAATCGTTTAAATGAGTTCTTAGGAATAGGAGAATCTGAAGCTATTACTTTAGGGGTAGAATTACAACCAGATTATATTATTTTAGATGACTTTGCTGCTAGAAAAGAAGCAATAAGATTAGGATTAAACGTTAAAGGAACTTTAGCAATAATTCGTAAATTACAACTAGATGGTAAGATTAATATTTCCGATTTAGATATATTGTACCAAAAAATCAGGGATGTTAATTTTAGAATCAAGCGAGAAATTTTTGATAGTATTTTTGAGTATTGATACATGAATGATGCTCAATCTTTACAGTAATTTATCACATATTCCCGAAAAACGGGAGACAATGAAAACATGACTTTATCTTCTTTAATTTTCACCACTAAATACCGTTGTTGTAACGATTGTAATCCATTATTAAAATCAACAGAAGATAAATTTAATTTTTGTGTTAACCTTTGTCTTAATTCTTCTCTGGAAATCGGTTTTTCAATTTTACTCAGTTGTAATGGGAGCAACGCGAAAACGTGAGGTGGCGAAATCGGGTACGTAAATAGCCTATTTCGGGATGCGATCGCAACGAAAACACCTAATTTTGTTGAGAATTTAGTGGTGTAATTGAGAATCGCACCCGAT